>CALMAR010000164.1:4907-11142 GCA_937859855.1 uncultured Kineosporia sp. | reverse complement strand
GGGAACCCGGCCCAGGCTCGCTTGAACGACGCTCCCCCCGACTCCGCGGTCCGGGCCAGCGGCGTCGGCCACACCAGCGGGACCTTTTGGGCCGGACTCGACCTGGCCGAGGCCCGGGCCGAAGGCGGCCCCGGCCCGAGCACGGCTAGGCTGCTCGCACTGCTGCGGGCCATCGTGGAATGTCCCAAGCCCGTTGTGGCGCAGGTCGATGGTCACTGCCGCGCCGGGGGTCTGGGCTTGGTCGGCGCTTGCGACATCGCGGTCGCGGGCCCGCACGCCACCTTCGCGTTCACCGAGGTTCGCCTCGGCCTCACCCCTGCCCTCATCTCCCTGACCACCCTGGGCCGGATGTCTCAGCGATCGGCGGCCCGCTATTACCTCACCAGCGAGATCTTCGGGCCGGACGAGGCCCAGGCGTCAGGCTTGGTCACCCTCATGACCGATGACGCGGCCGCAATGGTCTCTGGCATCGTCACCGCGCTCGCCCAAGGGTCCCCGCAGGGCCTGGCCGAGACCAAGCGCCTGCTCACGGCCCCTGTGCTGGCCGGGTTCGACCAGCACAGCGCGGCCTTGCAGGAACTGTCCGCGCGGCTGTTCGAGTCCGCCGAGGCCAAGGAAGGGATGGACGCGTTCCTCACCCGCCGGGCGCCCCGCTGGCAGATTACGTCGTCGCCGTGAAACCCCCGTCGATCACCAGGATCTCACCGGTGACGAACGGGTGTGACACGGCCAGCGCGTAGATGCTCTCCGCGACGTCGTCCAGGGTGACGTTGCGCCGCAGCGGAGTCAGTTTGGCTCGCCGCGCCATCAGCCCCTCGTAGTTCTCTCCCAGCGTGCGTTCCATCCACTCTCCGGCGATCCAGCCCGGGGCAACGGCGTTCACCCGGATTTCGGGAGCCAGCGCCGCCGACAAAGTCCTGGTCAGGCTGACGACCGCCGCCTTACTGGCCGCGTAGACCAGGGGCTGCGGCCCCGGGCGGAGCCCCACGATGCTCGCCACATTCACGATCGAGCCGCCAGCCGCGCGCAACCCCGGCGCGCAGGCCCTGGTCACCTGCACCACGCTGCGCACGTTGGTGGCCATCACCCGGTCCCAATCGGCCAGATCAATGCCGTCCAGATCCTTGGGGCCGGTCTCGCTTGTGGTGCCGGCGTTGTTGACCAGCACGTCCAGCCTGCCGCCCCGGCCTGCCTGTGCGGCCAGCTCGCGCACGGCAGCGTCGTCCGCCACGTCGGCCAGGACCGCCTGGTGCTGGCCGCCGAGAGCATGCAGATCCTCGAGTGTCTGCTGGGCCCGGTCCTTGGAGCGGCTGTAGTTGATGGTGACGTCGAAGCCCGCGCGCGCCAGCCGCAGGGCAGCGGCTCGGCCGATACCCGAAGCGGAGCCGGTCACCAGAGCCGTCCGCCGCGAGGCCAGGGCGGCGCCCGGCTCCTGGTCCAGTTGGTCGTCGATTCCAGCGTTCACAGCCCGAGCACCCTCTCGGCGTTGCCGTGGAAGACCTGCTCCAGGACTTCGTCGGAATAGCCCAGGTCCGCCCACTCCTGGAGCAGACGAGGGAACGGGATGCTTGGATGGTCGGAGCCGAACATGATCTTGTCACGGAGCCGGCCCCGGATGTCAGTCCGCAGTGACGGCGGGAAGTACTTCGGTGCCCACCCTGACATCTCCCAGAACACGTTGCCCTTGTGCAGCGCCACCGCCGTCATCTCGTCGATCCAGGGCCAGCCCGGATGCGCGGCGACGATCGTCAGCTCAGGCAGGTCGGCGGCCAGGTTGTCCAGGGCCATCGGGTGAGCGTGCGTGAGCCGGGAGCCCAAACCACCTGGCAGACCGGCTCCCATGCCGGTGGTGCCGACGTCGACCAGCACAGGAAGCCCGTGTTCGGCGATTCGCGCGAAGAGCGGGAGGTACGCCGGATCGTCGACCCGGTAGTGGCCCATGATCGGGTGGAAGTGGAAGCCGAGCACGTGATCCTCGCTCACCGCCCGGTCGACTTCGCCGATCGCCACGTCGCCCAGCAGCGGGTCGACCGCCCCCCAGGCTCCGACGAAGACGCCGGGATGGCGGTCTCGCATCGCGGCGACGGACTTGTTCGAGCACGGTGGAGCGCCGGTCACTGACTCTATGTCAAAGGCAACCAGGACCGCCTGCAGGCCAGCGGCCACGATGTCGGCCACGACGTCAGCCTCGGGGCGGCCCACCCAGGGCTTGTTCCAGTACTTGGCCAGCGCTTCGGCGTACGGCCCCTGGGAGCGAACCCACTCTTCGGTGCCGGGATAACAGTGAAGGTCAATCCGTCGCATGCTTCTCCTCATACGGATGCTCACCCTGAACACTACCTACTTAAGTAGGTAGTGCGCTAGTGTGACCGCAGCGCCAGCCGCAGCCATAGGAGGTTGACATGGGCACCCCGGTCTCAACGCCGTGGAGCCTCGTCACCGTCGGCGCTGGCGGCGCTGGCGGCGCTGGTCAGGCCGCTATCTCGGTTCCAGGCACCGGCGAGATCCGCATTCCCGGGTTTCTGCGCGGAGTGTCCGGCGTCCTCGATGTGATTCGCCGGTGGGACGAGATGTCGCCCTTCCTGTTTGATCTGGACCCGTTCTCCGGGGAGCAGGTGGAGACCCCGCAGCTGAGCCGGCTGTTGTCCTATCCGTCGAAGATTCTCTGCTCCGGGCCGAACTTTCGTGATCACCTGGCCGAAATGGGCGAGTCCAGCCTCGGGCCGGCCTGGACGGGCTACTTCTTCTTCAAACCACCGACCACAGCGCTGGTCGGGCCCTACGACCCCATCGATGTCCGCGCGACCTGGCGTGCGGACCGGGTCGACTGGGAAGGGGAACTAGCGGTGGTGATCGGGCAGCGCTGCAAAGACGTCGCACCCGAACAAGCGGCTGCGTGCATCGCGGGTTACACGGTCGCCAACGACATCTCCTGGCGCGGTCCCCATCGTCGGGACACACCTGCCGCACCCTTCGTCTGGGACTGGGTCGCTTCCAAGGCGCCGGACGCTTCCCTGCCGCTCGGCCCGGGGCTGGTACCGGCATGGCTGGTCCCGGACACCAGTGATCTGGCCATCCGCACGTGCGTGAACGGCGTCGTCAAGCAGGACGGGAGCACCGCGGACATGGTCCTCGGGGTCGACCGGCTCGTCTCCGACGCCAGCAAACTCCTCACCCTCGAACCCGGAGACGTCCTCTTGACCGGCACTCCGGCCGGGGTCGGTGCCGGGCGGGGAGAGTTCCTCTCCCCGGGAGATGTCGTCGAGGTCGAGATCCCGGGCATTGGAAGGTTACGCAACGACGTCCGGCTGCGCCCTGCGGTCACGTCCGACGGAGAGGAGACGCCGGCCCGATGATCACCCATCTGCGCGGCATCGCGATCACGGCAGAACAACCAGCGGACCTGCTGGACTTCTACGAACAGACCTGGGGACTGCAGCAGGCAGGCACGAGCCCCAGCGGCGGCCTGCGGCTACGGGCCAGCGGACGCGAGCACCATGTCTTCACCCTCGAGACCGGCGACGGCCACTCCCTCGAACGCATCACCCTGGCCGCCGACAGCGCGGCCGGCGTGGCCGAAATCGCCGAACGAGCCAGGGCGGCAGGCGCCGAGGTGGAGCGGGGGCCCGGCCTGGTCGAGGGTGACGCCGACTCGGGGTACTCGGTGCTGCTGCGCGACCCTGAAGGCCGTCGCATCGAGATCAACGCCGACGTGCCGGAGCATCCTCGGTCCTCCGCGCAGGGGTTCGGGCCTGACCGGCTCAGCCACGTCGTGCTCAACACCATCGACATGGCCGCTACCAAGGAGTTCTTCCTCAGCGTCCTCGGATTCCACGTCAGCGACTGGTACGAGAACGACCAGATGGTGTTCATGACCTGCAACGACGTCCACCACTGCGTCGTACTCACTCCGGGCCGTTGGACATCGCTGAACCACGTGGCGTTCGAGGTCGAGTCCACCGACCAGGTCATGCGCGCTCTGGGCCGGATGCGCAAGGCCGGTTACGACACCATCTGGGGACCGGGCCGCCACGGTCCTGGAGGCAACGTCTTCTGCTACTTCGTCGACCCGGTCGGCAATGTCATCGAGTACACCGCCGAGCTGCTGATCCTGGACGAGCAGTGGCAGCCGCACTCATGGGTCCGCAACCAGGAGAACGCGGATGTGTGGGGCACCAGCGGCGGCATCAGCCCGGCCGTGATCGAAGCGATGAGCAACCCGCCCGCGCACGCCCGGGCAGAACAGTGAAGGCCTTCGTCATCGACGGCTTCGGTGGCCCGGAGGTACTGCGCCTGGCCGACGTGCCCCTCCCCCAGCCAGGGCCGGGCGAGGCTCGGGTCAGGGTCGCGGCCGTCGCGGTCGCCCGGACCAAGGACGTGGCCACCCGGGCTGGCCGGCCCCCATTCGCGCCGCAGGTCCCAGCCTTCCCGCACATCCTCGGCACCGAGCACGCCGGTGTGGTCGATGAAGTGGGCTCCGGCGTGGACACCGACCTGGTCGGGCAACGGGTCGGAGTCTCCGCCGTAGTGTCGTGCGGGCAGTGCCGCGCCTGCCAGCGAGGACACGAGGAGGCGTGCGCGCAGTTCCGGCTGGTCGGGGTTCACCGGCCCGGCTGCTACTGCGAATACGTCGTGGTGCCGATCGCGAACCTCAGTCCGGTCCCGGCCGAGGTGAGCCTGGCGGAGGCGGCGTCGGTCGCTGCCAACGGCGGTGTGGCCAGGGCGCAACTCGAGGCCGGACAGGTTGGTCCTGGATCGGTCGTGCTGGTCGTGGGGGCCGCGGGTTCACTCGGTTCGACGGCGGCCGCGCTGGCCGCGTGGCGTGGCGCCCGCGTCATCGGTGTGGACCGGCTGTCCCGCGACCCTCAGGCGCTCAACGGGCTGCCGCTGGCGGCCGTGGTGGACGGTGAAGCCCGGGACCTGCCGGAGCAGCTCAGGGACGTGGCTGGGCCGGACGGTTTCGACTGCATCGTGGACAATCTCGGCCTGACCGATCTGTGGAACGCCTATCGGCCCGCGCTGGCGACACTCGGGCGCATCGTCGTGTCGGGCGCCATCAATCATGAGCCGTTGCCGATGCGCCTGCTCCCCTTCTATCTGCATTCGCAGTCCCTGATCGGCGTCCGAACCGGTAACCGGGCCCAGATCACTGCTGTCTGGCAGGATGTCAGAGAGGGTTTCCGGCCGCCCAGTTCTCATTTGCAGCGAGTCCCCTGGGGCGACGTGGCCGAGGCGCACCGTCGGGTCGAAGCCGGAACGGCGGGCGGCCAGACCGTCCTGGAGGTCGCTTGAGCGCGCAGTGGGCCGTTGTCACGACAACCGACGCGCCCTGGTCCGCCATCGCTGCGCGGATCGGCGAACACCGCGCCTACCAGGACGAGTTGCTGGCCCGCGGCCTGCTGCAGGCCTCCGGGCCGTTCCTCAATGACGACGACGAACCGACCGGCGGCGGCCTGACCATCATCGTCGCCGACTCCCGCGCCGAAGCGGAGACCCTCGCCGGTGCGGACCCGCTGGTGCGTGACGGGCTGCGTCGCGTGGCCGTGCACCGCTGGCGGATGACCCGGCTCGCACCCGGCGCCCTGTCCGGGTGAAGATGAACCCCGCCGGTGCCGGCGGCGCGATGTGTCCCGACGTGGCCTCGCGCAGCGGGCAGCCGGTCTGGCCCAACGAAGGGATGGACATCGGATGACCAGTACCGACATCGACGCTCGAATGCTGGCCCCCGGGGAGGGGCGCCTGATCCAGGGCGGCGGGCTGCATGCCACGCTCAAAGTGCCTGGTGGCATCGCGACAACGTCCACGTTCGAAGTCGTGGTGCCGCCCGGATACGACGTCGGAGCCCATGTGCACAGCCGAGGCGAAGAACTTTTCTACGTGGTGGAGGGCACCCTCGATCTCCTGGCGTTCGAACCCGTGAGCCGCGCCCCCGACGACTGGCACCAATGGGTCTCTCCTTCCGGGACTCAGTTCCTGCGCGGCGGTCCGGGGTCGTTGCTGTTCGTCCCGGCGGGAGTGCCGCACGCGTTCGGAAACCCTTCATCAGACCCGGTGACCATGCTGTTCCAGTCAGCTCCGGCCGGACACGAGGACTACTTCGAGGAACTGGCCGAACTGCTGCGCGACTCGGGCGGCCGCCCTGATCCGGCGGCGGTGAGCGCCATCCGTGAACGCCATGACATCAAGCAGCTGACCCCTTTCCGGACCGGCGGTTCCTAGTGCCCGCGTCGGCCGC
>CALMAR010000164.1:0-4897 GCA_937859855.1 uncultured Kineosporia sp. | reverse complement strand
CCCGGGGTGCTCCTGGGCCGGGGGGCCGCCGGGGGGGGGGGGGGCCGGGGGGGCCCGCCGGCTGTGCGGATCCACGCCCACGGCGGCCCGGAGCAGCTGGTGCACGAGCTTCTGCCCCTGCCGGCACCGGGACCCACGGACGTCGTCGTCGAGGTCCACACCGCCGGCGTCTCCGGCTGGGACGTCAAGTACCGCCGCGGCCGGGTGGCGGCGTTGCAGCTGCCCGGCCGGGCGTTCTTTCCGTTGCCACAACAACTGGGCCGGGAAGCAGCCGGGATCGTGGTCTGGGCCGGCCCGCAGGTCTCCTCGCTGAGCGTCGGCGACCATGTCGTGGCGGCCACACATCCAGAAGACCCCTTCTCGCGCGCTGCCGCGCGAGGGCTCGGCAACCTCTCCCCGGGTGTGGCGTTGCCGGGACACCAGGCCCCCGGAGGGTATGCCCGGTATTTGGTGCGCGACGAGCATCTCTGGTTCCGGCTTCCGCCCGGCGTCGATCTGGAACAGGCTGCGGTAACGCTCTGGTCCTTCTCGACGGCACACCGGATCATCACCGACCGCTGCCGCGTCCAGATAGCCGACTCCTTCCTGGTCCTGGGCGCCACCGGCGCGATGGGGATGGCAGCCGTCCGGCTGGCCCAGATGGGTGGTGCCCGCGTCATCGCCAGCTGCCGCGGCCAGCAGCGGCGTGAGCAGCTGCTAGAACTCGGAGCGGACGCGGTGATCGATGCGGCCGAGCCGGAGGACTTGGCCGGTCAGCTGCACCAGGTTTCCGGTTCCGGCGGCATCGATCACGCGGTCGACTTCACTGGCAGCGCTCAGGTGATAGCCGCTGCTCTCACCGCGCTGCGGCCAGGCGCCTCCTTGTGCGTGACGTCGGGAGAACACGATCCGGCTCCGCTCCCGGTCCGGGCCGCCGACATGGTCAGGCTGGAACTGAACCTGATCGGAGTGCGCGGCGCCCGGCGCAATGACGCGCTGGTAGCCCTCGATCTGCTGGCGCGCCGGCAGATCCGGGTGCCGATCGCCGCTCGTTTCCCGCTCGAGCAGGCAGCTCAGGCCCACACCGTCTTCGAGTCCGGCGAAGCTGGGTTCGGGCGAATCGTGCTGAAACCATCTGAGTGACCGAGGTTGCGCCGCCGGTCACCGGCCCGGGCGCCTCACCGTCAGGCAGGGCGCCTCGCGTCGAGGATCTCAGGGCGCAGCGTCCGCATACACCTCGAATTCGGAGATCTGCGCCGAGGTGGCGCCGTTGTTGGAATTGCCCACGACCTGGATGTAGCGGAAGTCCGCGGCCGGGAAGTTGATGACGACGGTGTTGTTGTTGTCCACCGGATCGAAGGTGTAGTCAGCGGCAGGCACGATCGAGGTGAATGTGGTGCCGTCGTTACTACCCAGGACCTGGAAGTTCTGTACGCGCCCGCCCCAGCCGCCAGGCAGTTTCAGTTGAACACGGGCAACGGTGGAACTTTGGCCGAGGTCAACAGTAAGACTCGCTGGGAAACCGAGGCCCTCCCAATAGGTATCGGTGTCGGAATCGGTGGTGTTGCTTGCCGGATAACCCTCGTGGCTGGTGCTGGCGGTGACCGGTTTCCCGGCGGCCAGGTTCCCGACCGTGCTGGCGATCACCTGCCCATGGACATAGACCTGGTAGCGGCCAGCCGGCGTGCCGTCGGAGATGGTGAGCGCCCCTTGGCGATCACCTCGCTGGGTCGGCACGAACCGGATGGTGGCCGTGCAGCTGGCTCCGGGTGCGAGGGAGGCACCGCAGGTGGTGGAAACGGTGAAAGCTCCTGTGATCGTCACCGACGCGATCCGGACCGGGCGAGAGGTCGGATTGGTGATGGTGACGACCTGCGGGTCACTGGGGTTTCCGATGGCGTCCGTCTGGAAGGCCAGGGTGTTGCCGAGGTCAGTCACGGTCAGTGGCCCCGGAGCCGGGTAGCCGCACTGGCTGGTGTTCCAGCCGTGGTTTCCGCCCAGATCGGTGACCACGAATCCGGAGTCACAATCATAGCGGCCGGCCGCACCCAGGCCGGTCGCGATGACGTTCCGGAAGCTGGCGGAGCCTGAGGTGTTGAGCTGCACAGCGAACGTGCCGGCCCGATCGATCAGGTCCCGATCGAAGTGAACGTTCGTGACGGGGTCGCCGAGGAACTGGATCGCCTCGTAGGCGCTGTTGCGGACCAGGTTGTTGGTGACATTGATGGTCCCGGTCATGGCCGAGTCGGCGCCCCAGAACAGGAGTGCGCCGTTACCGATGTGCGAGAACAGGTCCAGTGTCCCAGTGCGATCCAGAACATTGCGGTCGATGGTGGTGGTGCCCGCCAGTGGCACGGAGCCAAACCGGTTGGCGACCTGGACGCCGCTGCCCTGGGTGACTGTGTCGGTGAGCAGGTTGCGAGCGACGGTGTTGTCGCTGCCACCGTAGATTCCGACGGTGTTGGCCAGGATGGGGCTGCGAACAGTGTTGCGGGCGAACGTGTTACCGGTGTCTGCGTCTTTGTCCGACCACATGGCCAGTCCGTCGTCACCGGTGTTGCGGATGAAGCTGTCGGTCACCGACGAATCGGTGATCCCGTCATGGAAGTTGATGCCGTCCGCAGTCTGGTCCAGGATCCGGACCCGGGTGATCTTCAGATTGGTGAACGGGCCGTCGAACCAGCCACCGACCTTGGTGTGCTGAATCCAGATGTTGCCGACAGTGGAGTTGTTGAGCGCACCCCCGATGCCATTGACCTGATCCGAGTCGTTGCGCTCCTGCACCTCTCCGAAGATCGCGAAGTCCGACAGGTGCACGTCGCTGCTCGGGGTGGGGTTGTACTTGCCGTAGACACCGACACCCTTGCCGTGCAACACGCTGTACCAGGGACCGGCTCCGGTCATGGTGACCTTGTCCACGATGAGGTGCCGCGTGACGGTGAAGGTGCCACGTGGAATCCAGACCGGCTTGCCGGTGCCGGACGCACTGTCGATGGCGTTCTGAATGGCATCGCTGGAGTCGATCTTGCCGGTGGGGTCAGCACCGAAGTCAGCGATCGAGACGGCGCCCGCCGGTTCCTGGGCCGGGGCGGCCACGTTCTCGAAGTCGGCTTCGTCGATCACGTACCAGGGTGCGTTGTCGGCGGCACCGACCTGCAGCCGGACCCGGGTTCCGGCTGGGAGAGTTTTTCCGAACATCACCCGGGAGTCGTCGTACAGCTGGCGCCGGCCTCCGTCGGCGGGATCGTTGGACCATGGGTACACGCCGTAGTACCAGCTGTAGCGGGAGGTCACGTTCAGGGTGCTGATCCGCTGACCGGCAACCACGACGCCGAGGGTGGAATCGATGCCGGTGCCGTCAGCTGAATCCGGGATGCTGAGGCGGACGTCGACCGCGTTGGCGGCCTTGGTCAGCCGGAATTCGACATAGCGACCCGTACCCTGAAGTCGCACCGCCTTCCGCTCGACAGCTTCGGCGGCCAACGTCCCGTAGGCCCAGTCCGGGCCTATCAGTTGCCCGTTGGTTCTGGCCTGTTCGGCCTGATATCCGCTGAATGGCGTGTTCGCGCCGACCGCGGGCGCCTGGTCCAGCGGGGTGGCAATGGGCGCGGCTGCACCGGAGGCCGAACGCGCACCGGTCGCCGCCGCGCTGGCGCTGGCCCCCTGGATCGGTATGGCCAGCAGAGCGGCGGTCAACGCCGCCAGGGCGGCACCTTGAACGGTTCTCTTCATGAGGGGATGCGCTCCTCTGGGTCCATAGCCCGGTTCACTGGCGACGGGCGACAACAAGGCCGGCCCGTACCGGTCACAGGTGTGAAGTTGTCGGCCAAGCGTCACAGCGAATTGCAACGTTCCCCATATTTGCAACGTTGTAATACGCTAGCAACGGGAAGCTAACACAACAGCCGGGGCGGCACTAGAGTCCACGGCCGACGAGGCCATCACCTGATCTGCCCGGTACGCGGAAGTCTCGCGTCGCCCCCCGAAGCGCCTCGATGTCCGGCTCATGCCACCGGACGGATCCGGGCCGGCGTGGTCGCTTGGCCGAGGCCGGCCGTCACCGCGGCACCTGGATTCGGAGTAGCCGCCTCGGCCACATCCTCGATCTGGGCGCCCATCCCCCGCTGCAGCAGTTCATCGACGTCGCGAGGGCAGGCAGTCCGGATGCCGCCGCGGTGGCTGACTCATCCAATATCTGGCGAAGGCTCGCGATCCGCTGACCCAGTCCCGCCACATCCGGAAATCCGTCATGCACCGCAGTCCTGACCTGGCTGATGTCGATGCGCTGCCGGCCGCGTCGTTGACGTATAGCGTGATCCCAGCGAACGCGATCATGTCGGTGGCCTATTTGAACATGTATCTGCCGTACGCGTCGCAGGGGACTACGTCGAACGTGGATGTGCGGGCGGTGAAGAGCGCGTGGACGACCTCGGCGACGTGGAACAAGCGGGATGCGACCAATAACTGGGCCGCAGCGGGCGGGGACCGGACTCCGACCGTGTATGAGCGGTATCCGTTCACAGCCAGCGGCGCCTACCAGAGCGCGCAGGTGACCAAGCTGGTGCAGAACGACTTGGATGGCCAGATCGGCGATTTCGGGTTCATCCTGCAGAAGACCAGCCAGGACACTACCGCGATCACGCATTTTGCGTCGCCGTCGTCGGCGAACCCGCCGAATCTGTACGTGGAGTGGGATCCCCGTACCGGTGTCCGGAAGGGGAACACGGCGATCATCAACGAGAAACTGTCCGACCGGACTGGGGTCTCGATCAACCCAGCCACCGGCAATGCGGCGGTGTCCACGAAGGAACTGACCATCGCCGGGACGGGCGTGGACCTGAACGTGGCGCACACCTCGCAGTCCCTGCGGATCCGGCTCCCCAGCAGCCACGGACACGTTCAACTCCGCGAACGAGCT
>CALMAR010000163.1 GCA_937859855.1 uncultured Kineosporia sp. | reverse complement strand
GCCACGGCGCCCGATCGTCCTCCCAGGCGGCCATCTCCCCGCCGAGCACGACCAGCCCGCCGAACCGCCCGGACGACGTCAGGTCGCCGTCCGGGAGCGCCTCTCCGAGGTAGGGGCGGACCACCTGCACGGCACCGGCGAGGGGCCGGGCCATCAGGTCGAGGCCGGCGTCCGCCTCGTGCTCGACGACCAGCAGGGGCCTCACAGCTGGGTCAGGTAGCGGTCCAGCTCGAAAGGCGTGACCTGGCGGCGGTAGTCGGTCCACTCCTGGCGCTTGTTCCGCAGGAAGTAGTCGAAGACACCCTCGCCCAGGGTCTCCGCGACCAGTTCCGACTCCTCCATGATCGAGATCGCCTGCGCAAGGCTCTCCGGCAGCCGGGTGATGCCCATCGCGCGACGCTCGCCGTCGGTCAGGCTCCAGACGTTGTCGTCCGCGCCCTCGGGCAGGTCGAGGCCGTCCTCGATCCCCTTCAACCCCGCGGCCAGCAGCACCGCAAAGGCCAGGTACGGGTTGGCGGCGCTGTCGATCGCGCGGTACTCGATCCGGGTGGACTGACCCTTGCCCGGCTTGTACATCGGCACCCGGATCAGGGCACTGCGGTTGTTGTGGCCCCAGCAGACGTAGGCCGGGGCCTCGTCGCCGCCCCACAGCCGCTTGTACGAGTTCACCCACTGGTTGGTGACGGCGGTGACCTCGGCGGCGTAGGTCAGCAGCCCGGCGATGAACTGGCGCCCGGTCTTGCTCAGCTGGTACTCCGCCCCGGACTCGTGGAACACGTTGCGGTCGCCCTCGAACAGGCTGAGGTGCGTGTGCATGCCGGAGCCGGGGTACCGGCTCATCGGCTTCGGCATGAACGTCGCGTAGAGGCCCTGTTCGAGCGCGACCTCCTTGATCACCGTCCGGAAGGTCATGATGTTGTCGGCGGTGCTGAGCGCGTCGGCGTAGCGCAGGTCGATCTCGTTCTGGCCCGGGCCGGCCTCGTGGTGGCTGAACTCCACCGAGATCCCCATCCCCTCCAGGACGCCGATCGCGGCCCGGCGGAAGTCGTGCGTGGTGCCTCGCGGGACGTGGTCGAAGTAGCCGGCCTGGTCGACCGGCGTGGGCTCGACGCCGGGCGCCACCGGGTCCTTGACCAGGTAGAACTCGATCTCCGGGTGGCAGTAGAAGGTCAGGCCGTGCTCGGCGGCCCGGTTCAGCGCCCGCTTCAGCACGTGCCGGGGGTCCATCAGCGCGGGCTCGCCGTCCGGGGTGAGCACGTCGCAGAACATCCTGGCCGTGCCGAGGTGGTCCCCTCGCCAGGGCAGCACCTGGAAGCTGCTCGGGTCCGGTTTGACCAGCATGTCGGCCTCGTGCACCCGCGCCAGACCCTCGATCGCGCTGCCGTCGAAGCCGATGCCCTCGGCGAAGGCGCCCTCCAGCTCGGCCGGAGCGACCGCCACCGACTTCAGCGAGCCCAGGATGTCGGTGAACCACAGCCGGACGAACCGGATGTCCCGCTCCTCGATCGACCTCAGGACGAACTCCTGCTGCCTGTCCATGAACTGCCTTCCGGGTGCTCGCTCGGTGTCCACCGCTTCCGCCCCATGGTGGACCATGCATGCTTCCGCACACGACGCCGCCGCCGACGAATGCGTTACGGGCGTCACCGTCTCCCCCGTGCCTTGCATGATCGATGCACTGATCGATGCACTGATCGAAGCAGCCGGGTGGTGGGTGACAGCGGCCGATTCCTTCAGGGCTATCTGCAGCGATCACGGAAAGGGCAGGTGAGGCCGGGATCCGCGCCGACCTAGGCTTGGCGCATGCCCCAGCTGCGCGTAGCACTCGCCCAGGTCAACACCACGGTCGGCGACCTGGAGGGGAACGCCGCGCTGATCCGGTCCTGGACGACGAAGGCCGCCGGTGAGGGCGCGCACCTGGTGGCGTTCCCGGAGATGGCGCTGACCGGATACCCGGTGGAGGACCTGACCCTGCGCAGCTCCTTCGTCGAGGCCTCCCGAGCGGCCGCAGCCAAGCTCGCCGCGGATCTGGCGGACGACGGCCTGGGCGAGACCGTGGTGGTCGCCGGCTACCTGGACCGGGCCGAGGACGCCGACCCGGAGACCGTCACGCTCGGCGTTCCCAAGGGCGAGCCGCAGAACGCCGCCGCCGTCCTGCACCGCGGCCGGGTGGCCGCCAGGGCGGTCAAGCACCACCTGCCCAACTACGGGGTGTTCGACGAGTTCCGGTTCTTCGTCCCCGGGCGCGAGCTGGCCGTCGTCCGGGTGCACGGGGTGGACGTCGCGCTGGCGATCTGCGAGGACCTCTGGCAGGAGGGCGGCCCGGTCGCCGCGGCCCGGGACGCCGATGCCGGGCTGCTGCTGGTGATCAACGCGTCACCGTACGAGCGGCTCAAGGACGACGTCCGGCTGGCGCTGGTGCGGCAGCGTGCGGCCCAGGCGAGGTGTCCGCTGGCCTTCGTCAACCTGGTGGGCGGGCAGGACGACCTGATCTTCGACGGTGACTCGCTGGTGGTCGGCGCCGACGGCACGGTGCTCGCCCGCGGCCCTCAGCTGGAGGAGTCGCTGCTGGTCACGGACCTGTCACCGGCGGCGGCCACGGACGGCCCGAAGGCGACCCGCACGCCCACGGCGCCTCGACCGGGCGGGCGGGCCGACGTCCCCGGCATCCCGCACACCGTGCTGACGGCCGCTGCGCGCGAACCCCTCCCGGCCCGACCGGGATCCGTCGCCGAACCGCTGGCCGGCTAGGCCGAGGTCTACACGGCGCTGGTGCTCGCGCTGCGGGACTACGTGCGCAAGAACGGCTTCCGCTCGGTCGTTCTCGGGCTTTCCGGCGGGATCGACTCGGCCCTGGTGGCGGTGATCGCGGCGGACGCCCTCGGCCCGGGGGACGTGTTCGGCGTCTCGATGCCCAGCGGCTACTCCTCCGAGCACTCCCGCGGGGACGCCGCGGAGCTGGCGAACCGGATCGGCTGCCACTACCGGACGGTGCCCGTCACCCCGATGGTCGAGACGTTCCTGGCGAACCTGCCACTGACCGGCGTCGCCGAGGAGAACCTGCAGGCCCGGGTACGCGGCGTGATCCTGATGGGCCTGGCCAACCAGGAGGGCCACCTCTGCCTGACCACCGGCAACAAGTCCGAGCTGGCCGTCGGGTACTCGACCATCTACGGCGACGCCGTCGGCGGGTTCGCGCCGCTCAAGGACGTGCCGAAGACCCTCGTCTGGGCGCTGGCCCGCTGGCGCAACGCCGCCGCCGGCGCCCGCGGTGAGACGCCGCCGATCCCGGAGAACTCGATCAGCAAGCCGCCGTCCGCGGAGCTGCGCCCCGGCCAGACCGACCAGGACTCGCTGCCCGACTACGCGCTGCTGGACGCCGTCCTCGAGGCCTACGTGGAGGGCGCCCAGGGACGCACGGAGCTGATCGCCCACGGCTTCGACCCGGGCGTCGTCGATGCCGTGGTGACGCTGGTGGACCGGGCGGAGTGGAAACGCCGGCAGTTCCCGCCGGGGCCGAAGATCTCACCGGTGGCGTTCGGCCGGGACCGGCGGCTGCCGATCACCAGCCGCTGGCGCGAGCACGAGGCGACTCGGCAACCGCCTGCCGGCACCTCCGCTCAGCCATCTGTTCAGCCATCTGTTCAGCCATCTGTTCAGCCGTCGAAGTAGCTGTCGATGTCGGGCGCGTCGGACAGGGCACCGCTGGTCCGCGCCACCGCGGCCAGGTACTCCAGCGCTCCCGGGCGGCCCATCGACGCCGTCGCGACCGTGCCGGCGATCGAGGCCAGGGCGGTGGCGAAGGCCATCCCGGCGACCGACCCCGGGCCGACCTCGAGCAGCACGAGGTGCATCGCGTCGTGGTCGCCGAGCATCTGGAACCGGACGAATGCCGCGGCCCGCTGGTTGGCCCGCGCCGCCGCGCGACGCTCGTCCGTGTCCACCCTTTCACGGCACCACCTGTGCACCGCTCGCGGCAACCGAGCGGGTGCGGGCTCACCCGGCCGGGCCATCGTCGTGGTGTGCTCAGCGCGAGCCGTGTGACCTGCAGCACGTCCGCCCACGCGGTACAGGTGCTGCCGCCGTACGACGATGGACCTGCCAGGTAGACACTCCACCTCGGTGGGAGGACAGCTCATGGACGAGTCGACGGCGCCCTACGGCAACGGCCCGACGCCTGCGCCCGCGAATCCGGGCCCGCGCAAGGTCCGCATCCCGCACCTGCACCAGCTCAAGCAGCGTGGCGAGAAGTGGGCCATGCTCACCGCCTACGACCAGTACAGCGCGGAGATCTTCGACGAGGCCGGCATCCCGGTTCTCCTGGTCGGGGACTCGGCGGCGAACAACGTCTACGGCTACGGCACCACCCTTCCGGTCAGCATGGACGAGATGCTGCCGCTGGTCCGGGCTGTCGCCACGTCCGCCAAGCGCGCCCTGATCGTGGCCGACCTGCCCTTCGGGTCCTACCAGGCGACGCCGGAGCTGGCTCTGGCCAGTTCGGTCCGGATGATGAAGGAGGGCCTGGCCCATGCCGTCAAGCTCGAGGGCGGCCGCAGGTTGGCCCCTGCGGTCGAGCTGATCACGGGGTCCGGCATCCCGGTGATGGCACACCTCGGCTTCACCCCTCAGAGCGAGCACGCTCTCGGCGGGTACCGGGTGCAGGGCCGGGGCGGGGCCGCCGACGTGCTGGTCGAGGACGCCGTGGCGCTGCAACGGGCCGGGGCCTTCGCCCTGGTGCTGGAGATGGTCCCGGCGACTGTTGCGGCGCAGGTCACCAAGGCCCTGGACATCCCGACCATCGGCATCGGCGCCGGACCGGACACCGATGCGCAGGTGCTGGTCTGGCAGGACATGACAGGCCTGCGGGGTGGCAAGCCACCCCGGTTCGTCAAGCGTTACGCGGACCTGCGCGGCGTGCTCTCGAAGGCGGCGCTCGAGTACGCCGAGGACGTGCGGAACGGCACGTTCCCAGCGGCCGAGCACTCCTTCGAGGAGTAAGGCGTTAAGCCACCCGCTCGACTATCCCGAGCAGCCGGGTCGGCGTCGGGCGGGACCTGCGGTCGAGGGCCGATCGCGCCGGCCGAGCGGTACCCGTCCCCCACCGCGGCGAACCACCGAGCGGCGGCCGGCTTGAGGTCCGTCGGCAGGGCGGTGGTCTGACCCCGTGACGGAGGGCACGTGGCCGGGGAACAGACGCAGCGTCCTCACCGCCGGTGAAGTCGCCGAAGGACGAGAGGACCGTCCGGTGCATCGCGCCACGTTCACCTACTGAAGCGCTCGCGTTCCGGGACGGATCTGCCCAGGCAGCCTTGCCTTGCCTTGCCGTGTCGTGTCGACTGCCGGTGAACCGGTCGCCGTCCTGGATGCCGTGCACGCCGGCGTCGAACCGGTCCATCGACCGGATCAGCAGGACATCGGTATCGCCGACCATGCGTTGCCGGCATCGAGGGTTCGCGGTCCGGCCCGGATGGACGGCATCCTTCTGGTTCGTACACGATCGTGGATATTCGATGCACAGGTGTCTTGCTGAGCCGTCGACAGATGCGTACCAATCGCTAAAGTCAGTCGACATGAACGGGGACCAGGGGGCACCTGTAGCCACGTGCGCTCCTGCGCCGGGCTCGCCCTCGGGACCGCGGAACCGTCGTCTGCCGCTGCTGATGCTGTCGGTGATCCTCGGGGTGGGGGCGTGCACGAGCCCGACCGCCCCCGTGGGCTCCGTCCCCGGGTCCACGGTCACGCCGTCCGCCACCAGCAGTGCAACGACCGTTCCGTTGCCGACCCGCCCGCCACAGCAGCCCACACCCGACAGCGCCGTCGCGTTCGTCCGCTATTTCTGGGCCCTCTACAACTACGCTTACCAGACCTTCGACACCAAACCCCTCGAGGCAATCAGCGACCACAGGTGTTCTTTCTGCTCTGCGATCCTCGGCGATGTACGCCGAATTGCCAAGGAACGTAGCGCGATTAGCGGCTACCGCGTGACGCTTACTGATGCCGACTCGCCTCCAGCAAAGATCACAAAAGGTACTCTAGTTATTGGAGTTTTGAGTCAACGACCTGGTGAGATGCGTGCATTAGATGCGTCAACAACGAAGCTCCCCGGTTTTAAGAGCGTTCGCAGCACTGTGTCAGTCCGCTGGGATGGCTATTCCTGGCATGTCGAAGGCGTCACTAATGACCCGAAGACGAGGAAGCCGTGGTGAAACTGATCGCAGCGCTTTCCATAGTCATGGCCATTTTCGGCGTGAGCGCTTTCACAGCCATCGCAGAGTCGGAACCGCCCGTGGATATCAGCGGCCATGTGGGTCACGACCACGCGGACATCCTCGGCAGCAGTCAT
Source organism: uncultured Kineosporia sp. (assembly GCA_937859855.1). The sequence continues at coordinate 4,740 of CALMAR010000163.1, read as the reverse complement.
CTTCTACCGGTGAGCAAGGCGAAGAAGCGAGGGGCGCGATCAACAACCGCCATCGCGTATGAGCCGGTATGTAAAGCTCGGAGTAGTGACGCAGGGGCACATACGCGGGTGTGTGATGACCCGACGGCGTTCTGCCCGGACCGGAGCAGCCTGACGGAATCTAGCAAAGCCTTCTGGGTGGTCACCGCCGCCACCCCATCAGCCGGCCCCAATGACTGGACCGCGACCGGCGCGATCACCTGCACCGGCCGTAAAGGTGGGCCGGCCGCGTCCCCGGTGCTGTCCGCGGCGCAGTTCAGAAGGCTGCCGATCCCTGCGGCCGCCGTCAGCATCCAGCCCGACCCGGCGACGAGCTCGACTCTGATCAACATCCCGACCAACCTCTACACCGCACGGCGCAGCCCGGTCCTGACCACCAGCATCCTGGGTCAGCCTGTTCGGGTGCGGGCCTCGCCTATCAGCTACCGGTGGGACTACGGCGACGGCAGCAGCAGAACCACCGCCGACACCGGCGGCCCCTACCCGGACCTGTCCACCGGGCACACCTACGCCCGGCCCGGCCGCTACCGCATCAGCCTGACCACCACCTACACCGGCGAGTACTCCGTGGCCGGAGGACGCTGGCAGCCCATCGACGGGACCGCCACCGTCACCAGCCCCACCAGCACCGTCCACGCCCTGCAGGCCCGTGACCAACTCGTCAGCTGAACCGCCCTTGCCGGCGCTGAGGGCACGAACCGCGTGAGCACGGCGACGGTCGGCAACCGGGAGGCAGGTCAGGGGAGCAGGCAACCGCCTGCAGGGATAGCGTCAGGACCATGAGCGACCTGACGATCGGCTACGCCGCGATGCTGGAGCAGTTCGGCCCGCAGGAGGTGGTCGGGTACACGGCGCTGGCCGAGCAGCACGGGTTCAGCGGCTGCATGGCGGCGGACCACTTCCAGCCGTGGGTGCCGCAGCAGGGCAACGCCAGCTTCGTCTGGAGCGTGCTGGCCGCGGTCGGCGAGCGCACGCGGGGCGACCTGGGCCCGGGAGTGACCTGCCCGAGCTTCCGCTTCCACCCGGCGATCGTGGCGCAGGCGGCCGCCACCACCGAGGCGATGTACCCGGGCCGGAGCTGGCTCGGGCTCGGCACCGGCGAGGCGCTGAACGAGCATGTGGTCCCCGGCTACTGGCCCGAGGCCGGTGAACGCAGCCTCCGGATGTGGGAGGCCATCGAGATCATCAGCAAGCTCTTCGAGGCCGGCCGGACCGGCAAGGACGTCAAGCATGACGGAAGGTACTTCAAGCTGGAGTCCACCCGGCTGTGGACCATGCCGGAGAGCAAGCCACCGATCCTGGTCGCGACTGCCGGCCCGATCAACGCGAAGAAGACCGGCAGGTTCGCCGACGGCATCATCACCGTGGGCGCACCGCTGGAGAAGATTGGCGGCCTGTTCGAGAAGTTCGAGGAGGGCGCGAAGGAGGCCGGCAAGGACCCGAGCACGATGCCCAGGGTGCTGCAGCTGCACCTGTCCTGGGCCGGCACCGACGAGGAGGCCCTGACCAACGCGATGACCGAATGGCCCAACGGCGGCATGAGGTTCGGCAAGGCCGACATCCGCTCCCCGTTCGACTTCGAGCAGATGGCCAAGCTGGTGCGGCCGGAGGACTTCGAGGGTCGCATGATCATCGACTCGGACCCCGACGTCCACCGGGCGTACATCCAGAAGTTCGTCGACCTCGGCTTCGACCGGATCTACCTGCACAACGTGGGCCGCAACCAGCAGGAGTGGATCGAGGTCTTCGGCCGCGACGTGCTGCCGAAGCTGGTGCGATAGCAGCTCAACCGCCAGGTCCCCCCGGAAGGCGGCGGCGTGGATCCGTCGCGGTTCGCCTCGCTCGGCGACTCGACCGGCACGTGACCCAACGCGGCCGCCATCCGAGAGTCACGCCAGGCACGCTGGAAGGACTGTCGAGCAGCACCCGCGAAAGGCGGACCCGAGATGGACGACGTCAGCGCGGCGGCCGTGGTGGCCGCCAGGAACGCCCTGCACGCCGTGGCCGAGCTGCTTCTGGCAGGACCGCAGCATCGCCGGACCGGTGAGATCTCCTTAGTCGTCACCGACCATGGATTTGCTACCACCGCAGCAGGTTTCGACCGGCTGGAGGTGCGCGGCGGTGAGGTCGTGACCGGTTCGGGCAGCGCCGTCCCGCTGCGCGGTTCGGTGGCCACGCTCGCGGCCGCGCTGGGGATCGAGCCTGGCGCTCCCGAGGGCCTGTACGCCACGCACGCCACGCTCGGCGTGCACGACCAGCTGGACCTGCAACCCGACGCCGCCGCTGTCGTCCTGGGTGCGCTGAAGGCCGGCGATGCGGCGCTGAGGGCGCTGTACGCCGCCGAGGAGCCGATCCTGTGGCCCGAGCACTTCGACGTCGGGATCACCGCCGACGGGGTCAACTACGGGGTCTCCCCCGGCGACGCCGAGCACGACCTGCCCTACGCCTACGTCGGGCCGTGGGACGCCCGGTCCGGCGACTTCTGGAACGAGCCGTTCGGCGCCTCCCGGCCGATCGCTGCACTGGGCACGCCGGCCGGCATCCTGGCGTTCTTCCGGCAAGGCCGGCAGCAAACCTGAGGAACCCGTCGCCGACGGCCACGGCATCGCCTCGACGGTGATCCGCCGAACCTCCACGGGGTGGACGAAGGGCAGCTCGTGTCGCTACTCGCCCTCTTTCCAGCGGCGATCGTCCTCGTCCCAGTCCTCGGTCCGCTGCCGCGCCGTCTCCAGCGCCGCCGCCGCCGCCTCGCGGGTCGGGTAGGGGCCGAGCAGGTCCTTCGACTGGCCCTTCTTGTCCAGTTCCTCCACCTGGCCGGTGCTGACGTTGTAGAAGAACTGCGCGCCTTCGCTCATGATCGGACAGTAGTCCGGGAGGCCGGCGGCGCAAGCGCTCTTAGACTGGTCCGATGAGCACAGCCACCGCCCCGCTCGGCACGCTCGTGCAGGGCGTCGTGAGCCCGCGCCGCGCCGTCCCCACGGACATTCCCCGGCCCGAGTACGTGGACCGGCCGCAGCCCGCCCGCTACACCGGCCCCGAGGTGAAGCCGGCCGACGTGATCGAGCGGATGCGGGTGGCCGGCCGGGTCGCCGCCCAGGCGATGGCCGAGGTGGCGAAGTACATCGAACCGGGGGTGACCACCGACGAGCTGGACCGGGTCGGCCACGAGTTCCTGCTCGACCACCACGCCTACCCGAGCACGCTGGGCTACAAGGGCTTCCCGAAGTCGCTGTGCACCAGCCTGAACGAGGTGGTCTGCCACGGCATCCCGGACAGCACCGTGGTCCGGGAGGGCGACGTCGTCAACATCGACATCACCGCGTTCTGCACCCTGGACGGGCTCGGCGTGCACGGCGACACCGACGCGACCTACCTGGTGGGCGATGTCGACGAGGAGTCGCGGCTGCTGGTGGAGCGCGCTCACGAGGCGATGATGCGCGGCATCCGGGCGGTCAAGCCCGGGCGGCAGTTCAACGTCATCGGCCGGGTGATCGAGGCCTACGCGAAGCGGTTCGGCTACGGCGTGATCCGCGACTTCACCGGGCACGGCATCGGCACCGCCTTCCACTCCGGGCTCGTCGTCCCGCACTACGACGCCGCCCCGAACTACGCCACCGTGATGGAACCCGGGATGACCTTCACCATCGAGCCGATGCTGACCCTGGGCACGCACGAGTGGGAGATGTGGGACGACGGGTGGACGGTGGTCACGCGCGACCGCCGCCGCAGTGCACAGTTCGAGCACACGCTGCTGGTCACCGAGGACGGCGCGGAGATCTTGACCCAGCCCTGAGCCGACGAGAAGCTCTGAGCCGACGATCCAACGGAGGACGAGATGGCAGGACGCACCGGATTCGGCATCGACATCGGGGGTTCAGGGATCAAGGGGGCACCGGTCGACCTCGAGGCCGGGAAGTTCTCCGCGGACCGGCTACGGATACCCACCCCGCAACCCTCGACGCCGGAGAAGGTGGCGGACACCGTCGCGCAGGTCGTCGAGTCGTTCGGGCAGGACGCCGGGTCGCTGCCGATCGGGGTCACCTTCCCAGCAGTGGTCAAGAACGGCGTGACGCTCTCGGCAGCCAACGTGGACAAGAGCTGGATCGGCGCGGACGCCGACGGCCTGTTCACCTCCCGGCTGCAGGGCCGGTCGGTCATGGTGGTCAACGACGCGGACGCGGCCGGTGTGGCCGAGGCCGCGTTCGGTGCGGCCATGGGCGTGAACGGCGTGGTCATCGTCTGCACGCTGGGCACCGGTATCGGCTCGGCGCTGCTGCTGGACGGCCGGCTGGTGCCCAACCCCGAGCTCGGCCATCTGGAGATCGACGGGCACGACGCGGCGAGGCGCGCCGCGGCCCGCGCCCGCGAGCGCGACGACCTCAGCTGGGAGAAGTGGGCGCACCGGCTGCAGAAGTACTTCACCACCATCGAGAAGCTGTTCACCCCGGACCTGATCGTGGTCGGCGGCGGGGTGAGCAAGAAGAGCCAGAAGTACCTGCCGCTGCTGAGGTTGCGGGCACCGATCGTCCCGGCCCAGTTGCTGAACGACGCCGGCATCGTCGGCGCCGCCGTGCTCGCGGCCGGCCGGTCCGAAAGCTGATGGACGGCGTCGGCTCTGCCCAACCCTAGGCCGGTTCCTCGGCGGGCTCGGCCAGCGCCCGCGACACCGTCGGCGTGGAGGTGTCGCGCAGGTAGGGCTCG
>CALMAR010000162.1 GCA_937859855.1 uncultured Kineosporia sp. | reverse complement strand
GAACTCCCAGATCGACGCGCGCAACCAGACCCTGGAGACGCAGGCGCTGGCGAACGCCACAACGCCAACGACCGCTTCGGGCGGCGTACAGTCGTCGCAGGCATTGAGCATGGCCGCGCAGCCGTCCAGCGCCAAAGGCGGAATGATCGCGTTCACGCGGCTGCCGTCGGGCAGCCGGGCATCCACCATCGGCGACGCCTCATCCACCCGCCGCCCGACCCGGCCCACGATCTTGTCAATGGTCCGGCGCAGATGAGCTTCATCAGCGAATCGGCCATCAGCCGGATGAATCTTCCCACCCCGCTCGACATAGATCGCCTCCGGCCCGTTCACCATGATCTCCGTGATATCCGGATCCCGCAGATATGGCTCAACCGGCCCGTAACCAAGAATGTCATCAGCGATCTCCCCAGCAATCCGGGACCGATCCGCAGTCGTCAGCGGCATATCGCCGCCCGACAACACCTCCTGCAACGTCTGCCGGACCCGCTGCTCCAAATCCGTCTGGGTCAGCCGCGAGTCATACAACTTCGGCCCCAAATTATCCAGCAACGCCTGATGCACAGTCCGCTTCAACTCACCAAACGGATCAGCCGGCGCAGCCCGCCGCCGATGCACCACACCCACCGGCCCGCCACCAGCATGCCCCAGCCGCGACTGAGACTCCTCCACCGCCCGCGCCGCCTGAGCCAGCGCCAGACGATCAGCAAGACTCACGACTTGGGCCTCCGTCTTCTAAAGCCCCTGCGATCTGGCCGATCCCCGCGGCCAGTCCCTTGGGCGAGTACTTCGCGCTCGCCAAATGTACGGATCGCGACGCTGACTGGGTGCTTCGGGTCGTCCTGCACGATCGGCACCCCGCGGTTGATGGTGGCCGGAACATCCCGCGAGCTGGGGATCTGCGCTGCCAGGGTCATGCCTGCGGTGCTCTCCACCTCGCTGTGAGTGATGCCGACCTTGGCATCGGCCCGGTTGAGCACCAGCCGGAACCGATCGCGGGAGTAGTTCAGTTCGATCAGCGTCTCCAGAGTGATCTTCAAGTTCTTCAGCGCTGGGACGTCGGGCGTGACGATCAGTGCGATCAGGTCCGACACGTCCAGCGCCGCCAGTACCGGGTCATCGAAGGTCGGCGGCGTGTCGATGACGATGAACTCGTACTCCTGCCGGAGAAGGCCGAGCAACCTGGTGATCAGAGCGGGTTCGATCGACTCGGCCAGGCTGGGATCGGTCGGGGCGACCAGCGCGTTCAGGCCCGGTGAGTGGTGGGTCAGCATCCCCGAGACCCCTCGTGCATCCAGCGACTCTGCGATCGGTACCGCGTCGGCGATGGTGCGGGCGGGGAACAGCTGCATGGCGATCGCGACATCGCCGAAGGTCAGGTCCAGGTCGACCAGGCAGACCTCGTGCCGGCCGCGGTCGGCCAGCGCGGCGGCGAGGTTGGTGGCCAGGGTGGTCTTGCCGCAACCACCCTTGGCCGCGAATACCGTGATCACCCGGCCCAATGGGCCGCTGGGTGCGCCCGCCGGCGGTGCAGGCGCGGTCGCCCCCGGCAGGGCGGCGTTCTCACGCAAGGAGGCGGCGAGATGGCTGCTGCGCTTGATCGCGGATTCCAGCCCGAGCAGATCCCGCTCGTCAACCACTTCGAACATCCCGGCCCGCAGTGCCTCCTGTAGCAGCGGAGTGGTCACCTGCCGGCGCATCAGGATCACGCCGAGATCGGGACGGCCCCGGAGGTAATCGGCGACCGAGAACGCCTCCCCGTCGCTGACCCCCGGACCCAGCACGATGGTGTCCTCATCCGGTGCCAGCTGCAGGTGATCACGCAGGTGACTGAGGTCGTTGAAGATGAGCCCTTCTCCGCCCAAGTGCTCGCGAAGGGCCTCAGCCGTCTCCGGGCTGGGGTCACAGAAGATCGGACCGCTGCTCATCGCGGAAATCCAAGCGGCACGATCTGAGGCGGCAGAAACACCGGGAACTTGGCGTCCTTGCCCAGGATGGCCAGGCTGAGTTCGCCGACCTTCTCTCCGGCTCGGATCTCCAGTGCCTGCTCAGGATCGACCTCGACCGCGATGATCTTGGGATCGACGGTCTCGCCGCCACCGGACTGCCCGGTGCTGCCGACGCTGATCACCTTGGCGTCGGTCATCAGCGCAGCGGTGAAGGATCCCTTCAGATTCTGGCTGCCACCGCTTACCGTGGCCCCCAGTTCCTTCAGCGACTCAGGGTCGGTCGTCACAACGACGGCCACCATAGTGCCGGGCTTCAACAGCCCGGCCACCCGGTTGGGGTCGGACAACTGCATCGAAACTGCGACTTTGCCGCGCGCAATGCCGCTGGCCGTTGCGGCACCCGCACTCCCGAAGGCAGAGGCGACGACAATCATATTCTTCGGAATATTGGCCAGCGCGGCTTTGTCTCCGCTGGTCTTGAGCTCATTCAATCCCGCGTCGCCAACGAATACGCCGTTCAGAAGGAGATCGCGGGGTACAGCCTTGAGATCGAACGAAGTGTCGGCGAAGGCCTGTTTCACCGTCTGACCCTGCGCGACATCCTTGGTGGTGACCACCACCTTGACCAGAGCCGCCCCCTGCGTGGCCCGCTGATCGGCGCCCCGGACGTACAGGAAGATCAGAGCGGTGCCGACTGCTGCCACCAAGATCGAAGCGACCAGCAGGAGCGTTCGTCGTCCCATTCCTGTCCCAACTGTCAATTCAACTGGCTAGCGATCAGGTCCGTCCCTGAGGCGGTCTGGGCTGGGATCACCAGGTAACGGCATTTGGTTCGGCAACCGGCGGCAAGTCCGACCGGCGTGCATTCTGGCGCATCCATGCGCCTGCTGGGAAACCTCCGAGTCGAGCTCTGGATTAATCAGCTACCTGGGCACCATGCGGCACATCCTCATCACGGCGTCGGCAAATTCGGGATCAAAAGCGCTTCTTTGGGCATATCGGGACCAAGATAGGGACCCACGATCGGAGAACCGGCGACCACGCTGCCGAAGTACTTGGGATCGAGCACATACCCCCGGAAGGACCGGAGCCGGGAGCCCGCCCAGGAAAAGCCCCGGCCGCTGCCGTCGTCGTCGATCCAGACATAGGTCAACTTGGTGATGCTCTGGCCGCTGACTACTCCTGGGAGTGGGGTGGGGTCCAGCACCGGCATCACCGCCAGGCGCGGGCAGCGGAACGCCTGGGAACGGATCCAGCCCTCTTTGTTGTTCGGCAGGGTTCCGCTCAGGATGCTGCTTTGCAGTGAACTAACGGTGCCAAAGCTGTCGTCGACCAGCGGGCTGGCAGCATCCAGCAGCCGCATGGCATCCACCCCGCCGAAGCCGCGCGGCGAGTAGGTGCCGCCGCCGCAGTCGCCGACCAGTCGTCCGGGCGTACCGCTGCTGGAGTCGAAGAAGCCGTCGGTGAGCCGGGTGCTGAATGATTCACCGAAGACGGTTTTCAGGCAGGTGCTGGCCGATGAGAAGGCCGCACTCACGCAGTCGAGCCCCTGGCCGAGCGAGCCCAGCAACCCGCCGCTGGGATAAAGCTTGACCTGCGTGCTGAGCCGGATGTTGGGCTCCAGAGTGTCACCACTCGGGCTGGTCCGGGCCAGCCGGGCGTAGCCGTGGTTGACCTGCGGGAGCGTGCATGGGCTGGTGCCGGACGGTGCTGTGCCCGAATAGACGATGGTGGCGGGCTGAGTGATGGTGGCGCCGAAGAACCCGGTCCATCGGGCCCAGATCCGCACGCTGGTCCCTGGATCTCCGTCCGGAGCGGTGACGGTCCAGCCGCCTCCCGATCGCACAGCCGTGACGAAATTGGTCTTGTTCTCGAAGTACACCCGGATCGTGTTGGGGACGCCGAAGGGAGGGCTGATCGTGAGCTTCACGACCGGGCTCGGGTTGTTCGAGTCAACCGTGCCGGGGGTGGCGGTGAGGGAGTAGAGGCTGAGCGACCCCGGGTAGGGGTTGACCGGCGCCGGGGGCAGCGTTGGGTCCGAAACACAGAACTGTCCATTGGCCAGGTCGGTCGGGCTCAGGCCGAAAGGCAGAATTCCGGAACCGAGTGGAGTGCCGAGCCGCGCGCTGGCGCTCTCCTGCAAGGATGCAGAGTTGAAGCCGAGGGTGCTGGCCAGGCCGAAGGGCACCTGCGACTTCGGCAGCAGGACGTTGATCCCGATCGCCTCCCCGCCGGACACCCGGTCGGCGGTGCTGAGCTGGCCGTCGCCGTTGCGATCGGCCAGCTCGCCGGTCTGGCCGTCATCGGCGTAAAAGGTGATCTCACCGTTGGCTGGGTTGTTGTCGCTGGCCCAGTTGCCGGTGGCGGTGCAGACGCCCGGTAGATCGAGGTCGGCGCACAGTCCGGTTCCGGGGGTACCTCCGCTGCCCAGGGTGTCCACCGCTTCGGACAGCCCGCCGGTGATGTCGGGAAGCGCCGTCGCGCCGGCGATCGCCACCTTTTCGGCCAGCGCCTTCAACTCAGCCTTTCGCACGTAGGCGGTGCCCAGGTCGACGGCCAGCGCCGCCGATCCGAGCAGGAAGGTGGAGATGGACAGGGCCACGATGATCGCGACGACGCCGGCCTCGTCACCACCGGGAAGGAGCCGGATCCGCATCAGAGGCAGGGACCGGTCTGGGTGCCCAGGTCCTGTACTGGCGCAGACTGGGTCCGGGTGATCTGCGACGGGAACGGCACGAAGGGAACAGCAAGCTGGAACGGGGTGAACGTCGCGGTCACCTTGGCCAGCCCCAGCCGGGTGGCACTGCCGCTGGGGATGTAAGCGTTGCTGGGATCCTGAGCCAGCCAGGACACGCGCACGCTGACCGATGCGCCGTCGACACCGCTGCCGTCGGCCATCGAGCGCACTGTGCTGGTGAAAGCCGAGCAGGAACTGATGCCCGTGGCTGCATTCTTGGCCGCGTCACTGACCAACGATGTGAAGACCTGCACCTGGTACAGGCCGACGCCGTACTGGATCACGCCCAGCAGGATCAGCAGCAGCAGCGGTACGACCAGCGCGAATTCCACCGCGCTGGCCCCGGCGTCGGTCTGGCGATCCAGAAGTCGGCACCTGACCAACCCCATTCTCCCATCCCAGCCAGGCCGGGCGTGCCCGGTCTGTCACCGGTTAATGGCCCGTCAATGGCTGCACCCTCGACGATCCCGCACAGTCTGCACCACGCCGGGCAATGCTCGCAGACGCTCCGGGTGATATGTCCGATACTCGCAGTCAGGAGTTTGCTGCATCCGGCTACCGGGTGGGTCAGACGGCGACGGTGGCGATCACCTGGCTGCGGCGGCTGGCGTCGTCCCAGCGCCTCATCGCCCCCGAGATGGACCGGGCCGACCACAGGCACGCCGCCAGTGTGAAGAACACCGCTGCGCCAGCGAGCTGCCAGCGGGCGCAGAGCGAGAAGACCAGCCCGATCAGGGTGGTCAGGGCAGCCAGCCGGGCCGAATACCCAGCCATCGCGGCGTGCGGCGCCGGATGGTCCCGGGCGTCCCGCAGCCTGGCCGGATAGGGGTGAGCGATCGACCAGCGGGCGCAGCGGCCCAGCACCAGGGCCGTGCTCGCTATCAGCGACCCGATCACTGACAGCAGTTCCGCGCGGTCCGGCCAGCCAGGCGCCCTGAGCATCCCGATGGCTGCCGCTTCGGCTCCGGCCAGCGCACAGACCTCAGCCACCACCACCAGCCGGGCGAACAGCAGGATGCGGGCCTGGCCAGGAAGACTCTCCCGCCAGACCGCACCTGGACCGTCCAGGGCCAGCGCATTGACCCCGAACAGCAGCCCCGCCCCGGAAGCGGCCAGCCCGGGCAGCAGCACCAGCAGATGCCACGGCAGCCCGGCCAGCGCGGCGGCACCGCCCGGGATGGCAGCCAGGGTGAACAGTCCGCGGCGCAACGGCACCGAACGCCACACACTGGCCCGGTCGATCCGGATGGACAGAGCCAGCACACTTTCCGGCATCTCCCGAGCCGGATACCGGCGGGCTTCGGTCCTGATCTGGTCACGGGGGGTGCGGCGCTGCAGAACGGCGACCAGACGTGCTCCCGCGCCAATGCTGATCGCAGCGGCCATGACCAGCATCACCACGGCGACGCTGGAGTCGCTTACCCGGCCGCGAATCAGATCCGAGGTCAGGGATGGCCAGAACCGGGGATCAACAGCCACGGCGATGAACCAGGTGGTTGGGGCCTGGTCCAGCACCGCGCCCAGGTTGCCGGTGATCACCAGGGCTGCCCCGGCCGCAGCCATCCCGGCGGCAGTGATCCGCACCAGCCACGGTCCGGCCGCCATGGTCCGGGACAATTCCATCAGCCATCCGATCAGCTGCGCGAAGGCCGTGCAGAACACGATCCAGAGCATGGTCATGGTCAGACCGGCCGGTATCCGGTGCTGCCAGGAGAACCCCCAGCTGGTCAGGGTGAGCAGCCCCGCCGCCTGCACGATCCAGGCGGCGTTCAGCGGCGCCAGGATCAGGGCGCCGAGGTGCTCGGCCAGCGGGCCGATCGGAAAAGCCTGGCTCTGGTCGCGGGGCAGCAGGGTCCGGGCTCCGGTGCTGGCAGCGGCCACGATCGAGGTCAGCGCGAAAGCCAGCCACGCGGTCGGGGTCAGCAGCAGTGCGTCACGAGCGCCCCCGGCAGGCATCCGGGTTCCGGCCAGCACCGCCAGCGGCGCAAGCATCGGTAGCGTCAGCAGCCCGAGAACCGTCCGGCGCCGGGCACTTCCGCGCAGGCCGGCCGCGCGCAACCGGAGCAGGGCAACCAGCTGCCGGGAGGCCCCTGGCGGGTCGAGCCGTCCAGCCAGCACAGCCGGGACGCTCACGCCAGCAGGCCCCGATATCGCCCGGCACCCTCAGTGCCGGACAGCTCCTCGGTGCCCACCCGGGCTACCCCCTGGCCCGCCCGCCGCACCACGGCGTGCTCGCAGGCCTGCACCGCCAGATCCAGCAGGTGGGTGGAGA
>CALMAR010000161.1 GCA_937859855.1 uncultured Kineosporia sp. | reverse complement strand
GTGTAGGACGTCCCATAACCGAACGGAAACAGCGGGGTGGGATCCAGGTTGGTGATCCCGCCGCTGCCGGCTCCCAGCGGGGGGACCAGGTAGGTGCCGGGCTGGCCCCCGGGGTGGCGGGGGATCTGCACCGGCAGCTTGCCGCTGGGCTGCACCCTCCCGGTGAGCACCCCCGCGCTCGCCAGGCCACCCTCCTGACCGGGCATGAAGGCCTGAACCAGCCCGGCCGCACGACCGAGGACGTCTCCCAGCGCGTACGGCCGGCCAGATACGACCACGACCACGACGGGCACCTCCAGCTCGAAGAGTTGCGACAGGAGATCCGCCTGGACGCCGGGCAACCGGAGATCCTCGGCGTCACAGCCCTCCCCCGACGTCCCCTGCCCGAAGAGCCCGGCCAGATCACCGACGAAGGCCACACAGAGATCGGCCCCGGCCGCGGCCGTGAGCGCGGCATCGAAGCCGGACCGATCATCTCCCTGGACCGCACAGCCCGGCTGATGAATGACCTCGGCTCCAGGCAGCTCGGTCTGTAGCGCGGCCACGGCGGTGACGACATCAACCCCCAGCCCCAGCCCCGGATAACGCGGTAGCACGTGATTGGGAAAGGCGTAGCAGCCCATGAACGTGCGCGGGTCGGCCGCGCACGGCCCGACCACAGCGATCCGATGGAGCGGCGGGCGTGCCCCGCCCAGCAGGGGAAGAGCGGTACCGGCGTCGAGCAGGACGATCGAGCGCCGGGCCAGCTCGGCCGCGATCGCGCGGTTGGCGCTGGAATCGAGATCGAGCCCGGCCGCACCGGTGACCGATTTCTCCGGCGTCCAGTCCGGATCGAGCAGTCCGAGCTCGGCCTTCTGGCGCAGCACCCGCCGGGCCGCCCGGTCGATGAGTTCCTCAGAGAGTTCACCGCGCCGGACCCGCCCGGCCAGTGCCTGACTGAAGCCGGCGGTGTCAGGCAGTTCGATGTCGATACCAGCCGCGAGCGCCTGAGCGCCGGCCTCGTCGATGCTGCCCGCTACCCGGTGCATCGTGGCCAGAAACGGGACTGCCCAGTAGTCCGAGACCACGGTTCCGGTGAAACCCCATTCGTCGCGGAGTATTTCGGTGAGCAACCAGGAGTCCGCGGCGGCCGGAACGCCGTCCACGTCGGCGTAGGAGTTCATCACTGAACCGGCTCCGGCTTGCATCACCGCACGCTGGAACGAGGGCAGGATCATGTCCATCAGCTCGCGCCGGCCCATCGGTACCGGCCCGTGGTTGCGCGCACCGCGCGACGCCGAATACCCAGCGAAGTGCTTGAGCGTGGCGATGACTCCGCCGCTCTGCAGTCCCCTGACGTAGGCCGATCCCAAAGTGGCCACCAGGTAGGGGTCTTCGCCCATCGTCTCCTCGACCCGGCCCCAGCGGTAGTCGCGGACGACGTCCAGAACCGGGGAGAGTCCCTGATGCACTCCGGCCGCCGCCATGTCCCGGCCGATGGCCGCGGCCATCCGCTCGACCAGATCGGGATCGAAGGTGGCCCCCCAGGCGATCGCGGCCGGATATACCGTCGCCCCGAAGGTGGTGAATCCGGTCAGGCACTCCTCATGCACGATGGCCGGGATGCGCAGCCGGGAGGAGTCCAGCACGATCTGCTGCTGGCGGACCACCTCGGCTGCACCCTCGGCCGCTGTCACCGGCCGGCTTCCGTAGACCCGGGTGAGATGCCCGAGTCCGTTCTGGCTGGCCTCAGCCAGCGAAACTGAACCGGATCCGGCGAAGACATCCTGCATGGGGGCGACGTTGAGGGCCAGGTCCTGGTCCGGCTGAGGCTGGGGCGGATCGCTGGCGGCGGCGACCTGCATGTCATTGCCAGCCCAGCGGCTGCCGAGTTGCCCGATTCTCTCCTCCAGAGTCATCTCGGCCAGGACCAGTTCGGCCCGGTCAGCCGGGGGAAGGGTCGTGTCGTGCCAGAGGCGGGTGGGCCGGGCCTGCGCAACGACCGGATCCGGGTTGACCACGAAGCCTCCTGCCGGGCGGATGACCGATAATACTCGAAACGTTTCGATGAGCCGAACGATATCTAACTGCAACCAAAATTACGCTCAGAAGACTTGAAAAGTGTTCAGATCCGCCACCGGAAGCAGTTTTCCACTCTCACTCAACCTTCTCCGGACTGCAAGGTATTGACACCGGAATTTCCGAAACATACGTTGATTCGCGCGGCATTGTCGAAAAGTTTCGGAACGAATCGGACCCGCAGTGAAGGTACGTTTCGCGCGCCTAGCCGATCGGCGACACCGCCCAAGGCCGATCGCTCGTCGCGGGAACCCCGCGGCTCTTGAGTATGGAGATCAGAGTGGATCCTTCGATGACGTCCCGCCGGAACCTGTTGAAGCTCGGGCTCACCCTGCCCCTGGCCGGTGCGGCGCTGGCCGCGTGCGGGAGTGATGGACCCAAGGCCTCCGGCACCGGTGCCAGCAGTGGCTCGAAGGCCGGTTCGGCCAGCTATTGGACCTTGTCCGGCAAGCCTCAGGAAGACATCCGGAAAGGCTCGGTGGACCGGTTCAACCAGGCGAACCCCGCCGACCCGATCAAGGTCAGCCTGTTCGCGAACGACGACTACAAGACCAAGATCAAGACCGCGATCGGGGCCGGTCAGGCTCCGACCATCCTCTGGGGCTGGGGCGGTGGCGGCCTGAAGAGCTGGGTCGATGCCGGGGCGGTCGAGGACCTCACCTCCTGGTTCGGGCAGAACGCCGCAGTCAAGGACAAGCTGTTCCCGTCCTCCTTCGGCGCCGCCACCATCAACGGCAAGATCTACGCGATGCCGGCCGAGACCGTGCAGCCGATCGTCCTCTACTACAACAAGGAGGCGTTCGACAAGGTTGGCGCCCAGCCGCCGCAGAGCTGGGGCGACATCATGGACGTAGTGCCGAAGTTCGTCGCCAAGAACATCGCGCCGTTCTCCCTGGCCGGCTCGTCCCGCTGGACGAACATGATGTGGCTGGAGTTCCTCTTCGACCGGATCGGCGGCACCGGGGTGTTCCAGGCCGTGTTCGACGGTGAGAAGGATGCGTGGTCCAACCCGGCGGCACTCAAGGCGCTCACCAACGTCCAGGACCTGGTCAAGGCCAAGGGCTTCGAGAAGGGCTTCTCGTCGGTAATCGCCGACCAGAACGCCGACCAGGCCCTGTTGTACACCGGCAAGGCCGCGATGATGCTGCACGGGGCCTGGTGCTACGGCTCGATGTCCAGCGACGGCGGCGACTTCGTCTCCAGCGGCAAGCTCGGCTGGATGAACTTCCCCCCGGTGGACGGTGGTACCGGCGACCCGTCCAACACGGTGGGCAATCCCGGCCAGTATCTGTCGATCTCGGCCAAGGCCTCCGACGCGGAGAAGGACACGGCGAAGAAGTTCTTCTCCACCCAGGTCCTCACCGAGCCCGAGCAGAAGGCCTGGATCGACACCGGCGGCGTGCCCATCGTCAAGGGCACCGACTCGAACTTCAGCGGCAAGGACGCGGACTGGCTCAAATTCGTCTACGGCGTCGCCGCCAACGCGAAGGTCTTCGCCCAGTCCTGGGACCAGGCGCTGTCTCCGGCCACGGCCGAGACCCTGTTGGACAACATCTCCAAGCTGTTCCAGCTATCGATCACTCCGCAGCAGTGGGTCGACAACATGAACAAGACGATCGGGCAGTGACCGGCCCATGACCGTCGCTCCGATCGGCGCCATCGGTGCCCCGGCCGCGACCGCCTCCCGGGCGGTCCGGCAGGGGCCGATCGGCTGGATGGCGCTGCCCGCACTGCTGATGTTCACGGTGTTCGGCATCCTTCCCCTGATCGGCGTGGTTGTTCTCAGCTTCACCAGCTGGGACGGTATTGGCGCGATCCACCCGGCCGGGCCGGACAGCTGGAAGACGGTCCTGACCGACCGGGCCCTGCTGCACTCGCTGTTCGTGACCTTCGAGATCACGATCCTGTCCTGGGCGGTCCAGACTCCCCTCAGCCTGCTGATCGGGGTGTTCATGGCCGGGCATCAGCGCTACCGAGCCTTCCTCTCGGTGCTGTTCTTCATCCCTCTGCTGCTCAGCCAGGCCGCGATTGCCATCGCCTTTAGCGCCCTGCTCAATCCGAACTTCGGCCTGGGCGCGGGACTCGGAATCGGCTTACTGAACCAGGACTGGCTGGGCAATCCGCACCTGGCCATAGCTGTCGTCGTGTTCGTGGTCTCCTGGCAGTTCATCCCGTTCCACTCGCTGATCTATCAGGGCGGTGCCCGGCAGATCCCGCTGTCGATCTACGAGGCGGCGCAGCTGGACGGGGCGGGGAGGATGCGCACCTTCTTCAGCATCACCCTGCCGCAGCTCAAGAACACGATCATCACGTCGTCCACTCTGATCGTGGTCGGGTCCCTGACCTTCTTCGACATCATCTGGCTACTCACCGCCGGTGGCCCCAGCGACGCCACCCGGGTGCTCGCGCTGGACATGTACATCACCGGCTTCCGCGGGAACCACATGGGCCCGGCCAGCGTGATCGCAACCATCCTGGTGCTGCTCGGCCTCGGAGTGGCCCTCCTGCTGCGCCGGCTGGGCGGTGGCAGTTCCACCAGTAGCCAGCTGGAAGGGGCCTGATCGGATGTCCGGGACACTGCAGACGTCCGCCGGCACCCAGGTGGCCAACCGGGCAGCCGTGGTCACCCGGGTGCGCGGCACCCGGAACTGGCTCGGCGGGCTGGCGGCCTGGCTGTGGCTCGCAGTTGTACTCATCCCGATCTACTGGATCGTGATCACCAGCCTCAAGAACCAGAGCGACTACTTCTCGGCCAATCCGCTGTCGCTGGCCCATCCGACGCTGGCCAATTACCACGCGGTGCTCGACACCGACTTCCCGCGATACTTCCTGAATAGCGTGATCGTCGTGCTCGGCACCACCCTGCCCGCCCTGCTGATCTCGTTCATGGCTGCGTACGCGATCGTCCGGGCCGCCACCAGCCGGTTCCTGCAGGTCGTGAACGTGCTCTTCCTGGCCGGGCTGGCGATCCCGCTGCAGGCCGTGGTGATCCCGATCTACCTGCTGATCATTCGGATGCACCTGTACGACAGCCTGCTGGCGATCGTCCTGCCGTCGATCGCCTTCGCCATCCCGCTGTCGGTGCTGGTGCTGGCCAACTTCATCCGGGACGTACCCAAAGAGCTGTTCGAGTCGATGCGGCTGGACGGAGCCAACGACTGGCGCACGCTATGGTCACTGGCTTTCCCGCTGACCCGCCCGGCTCTGGTGACGGTGGCCATATATCAGGGCCTCGCGTCCTGGAACGGTTTCATCCTGCCGCTGATCCTGACCCAGAGCCCAGACCAGCGGACCCTTCCGCTGGCCCTGTCGGCGTTTCAGGGCCAGTTCCGGGTGAACATCCCAGCGGTGCTGGCATCGGTGGTGATGACCGTGCTGCCGATCCTGGTGTTGTACGTGATCGGGCGCCGCCAGCTGGTGTCCGGCCTGACCGCCGGCTTCAGCAAGTAGCACGGGTCACTACCTGTCTCTTCTCAAGCCACTGGCTAGGTTGGCCGACGCGAGGCGATGCGACGCGACGCGCTCCGCCCTGGTTCTGATGCAGATCATCTGGAGGATCGATGGCACCCACACCGACCCGCGAGGACAAGTTCAGCTTCGGCCTATGGACCGTCGGCTGGCAGGCGCGGGATCTGTTTGGGGAGGCCACCAGGCCGGTGCTGGCCGGGGTCGAAGCTGTGCACAAGCTGGCCGAGCTGGGCGCCTACGGCATCACCTTTCACGATGATGACCTGATCCCGCCCGGCAGCAGCAGTACGGACCGGCAGCGCATCATCGACGAGTTCAAGCAGGCCCTCGACGAGACTGGCCTGGTAGTGCCGATGGTGACCACGAACCTGTTCGGCGATCCGATCTTCAAGGATGGCGGGTTCACCAGCAATGACCGGGCGGTGCGCCGGTACGCGCTGCGCAAGGTGATGCGGAACATGGACCTTGCGGCCGAGCTGGGAGCGCACATCTATGTCTTCTGGGGTGGCCGCGAGGGGTCCGAGGTGGACTTCGCCAAGGATGTGCGAGCCGCCCTCGACCGCTACCGCGAAGGGATCGATCTGCTCGCGCAGTACTCGATCGATCAGGGCTACAACATGCGATTCGCCATCGAGCCCAAGCCGAACGAGCCTCGCGGGGACATTCTGCTGCCCTCGATCGGCCATGCTCTCGCCTTCATATCCCAGCTCGAGCACGCCGACATGGTGGGGATCAACCCGGAAACCGGCCACGAGCAGATGGCGAGTCTGAACTACACCCACGGCATCGCCCAGGCGCTCTGGCAGGGCAAACTGTTCCACATCGACCTGAACGGCCAGAAGGGGCCGAGGTACGACCAGGATCTCGTGTTCGGTTATGGCGACCTGTTGCAGGCGTTCTCCACCGTGGACCTGCTCGAGAACGGCGCCCCCGGTGGCGGCCCGGCCTACGACGGCGACCGCCACTTCGACTACAAGCCGCTGCGCACCGAGAGCATGGACGGGGTGTGGGAGTCAGCGCTGGCCAACATGGAGCTGTACATCACCTTGCGCGAGCGCTCCCGCACGTT
Source organism: uncultured Kineosporia sp. (assembly GCA_937859855.1). The sequence continues at coordinate 3,785 of CALMAR010000161.1, read as the reverse complement.
CCGGGCCGACCCCGAGGTGCAGGAGGCGCTGGAGGGCGCCAGCGTGGCTGGGCTGGGCCAGCCGACTTTGAACGACGGTGAGACCTACGACCAGCTACTCGCCGACCGCAGTGCTTTCGAGGACTTCGACATCGAAGCGGCCCGGACCAAGGGGTACGGATTCGCCCGGATCCAGCGTCTGGCCCTGGAGCACCTCCTTGGGGTCCGCTGAGCCTCAGTTCACGAGCGAGCGCAGCACATACGGCAGGATGCCGCCATTGCGGTAGTAGTCCGCCTCGCCCGGGGTGTCGATCCGGACCACCGCATCGAAGCTGATCGGCGCGGAACCCTGTTTGGCCGCGGTCACCGGCACCGTGGCTGGCGTCGTGCCCCCGTTCAGAGCCTCCGCGGCGCCGGTGATCTCGAAGGTCTCGGTGCCGTCAAGACCCAGCGAGGCCGCGGTCTCCCCGGCCGGGAACTGCAGGGGCAGCACGCCCATGCCGATCAGGTTCGACCGGTGGATGCGCTCGTAGCTCTGCGCGATCACGGCCCGCACTCCTAGCAGCGCGGTGCCCTTGGCGGCCCAGTCGCGGGACGAACCCGAGCCGTACTCCTGGCCGGCCAGCACCACCAGTGGCACCCCGGCCTGCGCGTAGGACTGGGCAGCGTCGTAGATGGTGGCCTGCTCGCCGTCCCGGGTGAAGTCCCGGGTGAACCCGCCCTGGACGCCGTCCAGTAACTGGTTGCGCAGCCGGATGTTGGCGAACGTGCCCCGGATCATCACCTCGTGGTTACCCCGGCGGGAACCGTAGGAGTTGAAATCCTTGCGCTCGACGCCGTGTTCGGCCAGGTACCGGCCCGCCGGGCTGTCCGCCTTGATCGAGCCGGCCGGGCTGATGTGGTCGGTGGTCACCGAATCTCCTAGCAGCGCAAGCACTCTGGCCCCGCTGATATCGGTGACCGGCGCGGGCTCCCGTTGCATGCCGTCGAAATACGGTGGCTTGCGCACGTAGGTGGAGTCGGCGTCCCAGGCGAAGGTGTCACCGGCCGGGGTCGGCAGCGACGTCCAGCGCTCGTCGCCAGCGAACACGTCGGCGTAGTCGGTGGTGAACATGTCTTGCGAGATCGACGCCTCGACCACCCGGGCGACATCGCTTGCGCTGGGCCAGATCTCGGCCAGCAGCACTGGCTGGTTGTCGCTGTCGACGCCGATCGGTTCGTTGTCCGGGTCCCAGTCCATCGTTCCGGCCAGTGCGTAGGCGATCACCAGCGGCGGCGAGGCCAGGTAGTTCATCTTGATGTCCGGGTTGATCCGGCCCTCGAAGTTGCGGTTGCCCGACAACACCGACACCACCGCCAGGTCGTTCTGCTGGACGACGGCGGAGATCTCCTCGGGCAGCGGCCCGGAGTTGCCGATGCAGGTGGTGCAGCCGTAACCGACCAGATGGAATCCCAGTTTCTCCAGGTAGGGCACCAGTTCAGCCTTGCTGTAGTAGTCCATCACCACCTTGCTGCCTGGAGCCAGCGACGTCTTCACCCACGGTTTGGCCGAAAGTCCGCGCTCCACAGCGTTCTTGGCCAGCAGGGCCGCGGCGACCATGACTGACGGGTTGGAGGTGTTGGTGCAGGAGGTGATCGAGGCGATCGCCACGTGACCGTGGTCGAGCTCGATGGCGGTGCCATCGGCCAAAGTCACCGGCGATGGCTTGCTGGGCCGCCGGCCGGTGCCGCGGCCGGCCACAACCGGTGCGGCAGACTTCTCCTGAGTGCCCGGATCGCTGGTGGACGGCGCGTCACTGGCCGGGAACGACTCCGCCATCGCCTCGTCGACGCCGTTGTGGATGCCGTTGTCACCGGCGTAGTCAGTCAGCGCGGCCCGGAACGCCTGCTTGGCGCCGGTCAGCTCGATCCGGTCCTGCGGGCGCTTGGGCCCGGCGATGCTCGGCACAACGGTGGAGAGGTCGAGCTCGAGGTACTCCGAGTAGGCGGGTTCGCTGGCTGGGTCGTGCCACAACCCCTGCTCCCGGGCGTAGGCCTCGACCAGGGCCACCTGCTGATCGCTGCGCCCGGTCAGCCGCAGATAGTCCAGGGTGACGTCGTCGATGGGGAAGATGGCGCAGGTGGAGCCGAACTCCGGGCTCATGTTGCCGATGGTGGCCCGGTTGGCCAGCGGCACGGCCGAGACACCCTCGCCGTAGAACTCGACGAACTTGCCCACCACACCGTGCTGGCGGAGCAGCTCGGTGATGGTGAGGACGACGTCGGTGGCGGTCGCCCCGGCCGGGATCTCCCCGCTCAGCCGGAAACCCACCACCCGCGGGATCAGCATCGAAACCGGCTGGCCGAGCATGGCCGCCTCGGCCTCGATCCCGCCGACCCCCCAGCCGAGCACACCCAGGCCGTTCACCATGGTGGTGTGCGAGTCGGTGCCAACGCAGGTGTCCGGATAGGCGACTGTGCGGCCATCTTCGTCGCGCTGGAACACCACCCGGGCCAGATGCTCGATGTTGACCTGGTGCACGATGCCGGTGCCCGGCGGCACCACCTTGAAGTCGTCGAACGCGCTCTGACCCCAGCGCAGGAACTGGTAGCGCTCGCCGTTGCGCTGATACTCGAGGTCGACGTTGCGCTCGAACGCGTCCGGCCGGGCGAACACGTCGGTGATCACGGAGTGGTCGATCACCAGCTCGGCCGGAGCCAGTGGGTTGATCCGGGCCGGGTCCCCGCCGAGATCGGCGACGGCCTCCCGCATGGTGGCCAGGTCGACGATGCACGGGACGCCGGTGAAATCCTGCATGATCACCCGGGCGGGGGTGAACTGGATCTCGGTGTCCGGCTCGGCGCTGGGATCCCAGCTGGCCAGAGCCCGGATGTGGCCGGCGGTGACGTTGGCACCGTCCTCGCAACGCAGCAGGTTCTCCAGCAGCACCTTGAGACTGAAGGGCAGCTGGGCCGAGCCGTCGACGGCGGACAGGCGGTAGATCTCGTAGCTGGAATCGCCGGCGGACAACTGACCGCGGGCGCCGAAACTGTCACGGCTGCTCAAGGGAACTCCTCAGATCGTTGCCGTCAGGCTAGCGGCAAAGTATCTCGACATCAAGATAAATACACTGTGCGGCTCATTCTTCCCACCCTCGCCCATGATCGCCGCAGGGTCACTTCGGGTGGTGTCCGGGGATCATGAGGGTTGCGTCAGGGTGGCGACGCATTCCAGATGATGGGTCATCGGGAACAGGTCGAAGGCGCGTAAGCCGGTGAGCCGGTATCCGTGACCGGCCGCAAAAGCGACGTCCCGCGCCAGAGCGGCCGGATCACAGGCCACGTACACCACCACTCGCGGACCGAGGCCAGCGATCTGTGCCATCACCGTCCGGCCCGCTCCGGTGCGGGGCGGGTCGAGCACCACTACATCGGCGTGTTCCATCCGCGGCAGCAGCTGCGCGACGTCCCCGCTCTGGAACTGGATCTGCGGCACGTCGTGCAGCGACCGCCGGGCATCCTTCACCGCGCGGGGATCGGACTCGATGGCCGTCACCAGCCCACCCGGACCGGTAGCGGCGGCCAGACCGGCCGCGAACAGCCCGGCACCGGAGTAGAGATCGGCCACCCTTTCCCCGGGGCGGGCGGCGGCGGCATCCAGGACAACGTCGAGCAGGGTCTGCGCGGCGCCGGGGTGCACCTGCCAGAAGCCGGTGCCGGTGATCCGGAACGGCCGCGGCTGGCCCGCCACCCGCACCTCCTCCCGCACCCAGGTGCGGCCGGTCACCCGTTGCAGATCGCCCCCCGGCCGGCGGACAGCCAGCGAC
>CALMAR010000160.1 GCA_937859855.1 uncultured Kineosporia sp. | reverse complement strand
GGTGGCGTCGGTGGGGGGGGGGGGGCGCCCCCCCCGGCCGCGCGGGGGGGCGCGGGCCCCCCACGTCTCGGTGCCGGCCACATGGGCGGCGTGGCGGGCGCTGATCGCCATCCAGGTGCCGGCGATCACGACGGTTGCCGCACCCAATGGCTCGGTGGGCGGGCTGTTATGGGTGAAGAACGCTCCGACCACCAGGCCGCCCGCGTAGAGCAGCAGAGCCGAGAGAATCCAGAGTGCGCCTGCTCCTCGCGGCAACAGCCGCGAGCGCCAGACGGCCAGGCCGAGCAGGATGTTGCCAGCGAAGCTGAACAGAATGACGATGCCGAACATCACCCCCTGGGCCAGTACCGAGTGCGGGCTGTCGATGATGTCGTCGATGTTGCGCAGGCCGGCCAGGTAGGCCCGGGCACTGTCGGGTGCGGCGAAGGCCGAGTTCGCCATCAGCATCAGGAAGACGCCATGCGCGAAGACGGTGATGACAGTGCCGATCAGCAACATCCGCACGCTGCGGGTCCGGCTCAGCACGGTGGCCAGGGAGAAGATGCCGAAGATCGCCATGATCAGTCCGAGGCCGCTGCCCAGCAGGTGGCCGGCCAGATACTGGTCGGTGGTGACGAAACGCGCCCAAGCCTCATGGTCGATGCTGGGATCGGGTTGAGGGTCCAGCGACGAGACGAAGGTGAGTACTCCGTAGGCGGACAGGCTCCACAGGCCGGTCCGGGCCCAGTTCTGGGCGGTGGGTTCAGACACGATGTTCTCCCTAGACGGACGTGACGGACGGATAAGACTGCTGCACAATCAATTTCGAGTTCCCGTTCGCTGCTCGGGAGGCCAGCCCAGACGCCCGCGGGTGACCAGAAGCGCGAGCAGACCGAAGGCGACGAGGGTGAGGATGCTGTCGGCGGGCCGGTCGTAGAGGCGGCTGGCCAGTCCGAGGACGGCCGCATTGGACGACGCGTGAACCAGGCCCGTAAGGGCCAGGCTTCCAGTGCGCCGGTAGACCCAGCCGAACCCGGCCCGGACGAAGAACAACGTCACCGTCAGGATCGCCATCAGGGTCACGCCCTGCTCGAAAGTCCCATCCAGAGTGAGGAAAACATGCTCCAGAGCGAACCAGGGCGTGGTGAGCAGGGTGCCTCGCAGTGGTCCGAAGCGAGCCTGTAGCGGCGCCTGCACGACGCCGGTCCAGACCGTCTCCTCCCACCAGTTCGTGGTGACGAACTGAACCACCAGCCCGGGCAGGAAGCCCATCAGGTACGCGGTGGCGATGGCGTGCGGGCCGAACTGGGCCAGATGCGGCAACGACAGGTTGACCAGCAGCACCCCGGCCGGAATGACGGCCAGCGGCAGCAGATACCAGAGCGGTTTCACCCGGAAGGTGACGACCGCTCTCAATAGCCGTCGCAGGGCTTCCGGGCCCTGTGATGTGCGCACCAGCAGCAGGGCTGGCACCAGCAGAAACATGATCAGAGCGACGCTCTGCAGGAGCTCCAGGTCCGGCGCCCGGTCTCCGAGGAGAATGGTGGGCCCGAGTACCGCGGCCTGGCCGAAGACGTTGAAAACCAGCATCAGGACGACGAGCGGGCGGCGGACGACGAACCGGCCAGTGGCTGTGGCCGGCTGATCGGCGGTCTGTACCTCAGCGGCGGAATCTGCCGCCGCGGCCGGAAGAGTAGTCATACCGGACACGGTGGCTGTGCGCTGTTGCGTTCTGGTTGAGCATTCCTTGCTGCCGGTCACGGTCGTCGCCAGGTCTGGGTCTCCGGCTGCAATTAGCCTGCAACCGCAGCCGGCTTCCGGTCTCGTGCAACCAGAGTGCAATCGCCGGCCCGCAGTGTGGCTCAATGCGTCCGGTACACCAGCCTGTCCACGAAGTTGCTCTCGAACTGTGCCCGGCTCCCGGGGCTGAGCCTCCGGCCGGCCGCAGCGCCCCGGACGCCGCCGCGGAAGCCTTGCGGAGGCTTCCCGGCGTTCAGGAGGTCCACGTCGATCAGTACGGCACCTGGGCCATGGTCAGCTTCGACCCGGCCGTCGTCGCCGTACCAGCGATCGTCGGCTGCCTGAGCCTGCATGGACTGGAAGCCTGCCGGGTGGCAAGGCTGGGACACCCCTCCATGGAGGCCGGGCGTAATCCCGGAACAGCTGACGGGGTCCCCGGCTGAGCCGTCGGGCCGACATCGGGTCTGATATATCGCTCAGTTCGATCATGGCGATAGACACCTTTGCTGGTCTACGGGCCAATGGCAGACTCGTGCAGATGCGGGTGAGCCTGCTGGGGCCGGTGCTCGCCAGGACCAATGATGGCGACGTAGACCTGGGCGGCACCAAACAGCGCGCCGTCTTCGCCCTGCTCGCCCTGCAGGCGGGCCGGGTCGTGCCCATGGACCGGCTGATCGACGACCTGTGGCACGAGGATCCGCCCGCCCAGGCCACGGTGACCCTACGGGCCTACATCTCCCGGCTGCGCCGGGCGCTGGAGGCGGTGCGCGCTGATCACGAAACTCAGCCGGTCGAGATCCGCACCCAGCCCCCCGGGTGGATCCTGGAGATCCCCCGGGCCGACGTCGATCTGATCGACTTTCACGAACGCCTGGCCCGGGTGCGCGCACTGCTCAGTGCCAACGAGCAGCAGATGAACGCCGCCGATCTGCGCGACTGTTGCGATCAGCTGGTTGCCGCTCTCGGGCTGTGGCGGGGTGACCCGCTGGCCGACCTGCGGTTGCTCGGCGTTGCGGGCGAGGAGGCCACCCGCGCTCAGGACGCCCGCGCAGCCGCGGTTGAGCTGCTGCTCGAAACCAGGTTGCGGCTGGGGCAGCACGAGCGGGTCGCGGAGGATGCGCAGCCGTTCGTCGACGACAACCCGTTCCGGGAGCGGGCGTGGGCGGCCCTGGTCCTCGCGCTGTACCGCAGCGGCCGCCAGTCCGACGCCGTGGCCGCCGTGGCCAGGCTCCGCCAGCTACTGCAGGACGAGCTGGGCCTGGATCCCTCCCCAGCGATCCAGGCCCTGGAGATGCAGGTGCTGCGTCAGGACCCGGCCCTGCTTCCGGCCCGCGAGCGGACGGCCCTCGAGGTTCCGGGCGCCCATATCGTGGCGCCACAGACGCCCGCGGATCCGGATCAGCCCATTCGCGGGCCACTGGTAGTCGGGTACCAGCAAATCGTGCAGCAGATCGAAGCCGCCCTGGCTGCCAGCAAACGCGGGCAGGGGGCCCTACTGGTTCTGGACGCCGAGGCCGGGGCCGGCAAGACGACCCTGCTCCAGCTGCTGGCCCGAGCCGCCGAGGCCGGCGGTGGCCGGGTGGTGCATGCTGGCGGTGGCGGCGCCGGAGCCATGCCGGCCCTGTGGCCCTGGGTCACGGTGGTCCGGGCGATCTCATCCGGCGATGCCGGACCCGCAGCCCCGGACAGCCTGGTCGATCCGGCGTCCATAGCCACCGCCCACGCCTTGATGCTGGCGTCTCCCGGTGATCGCAGTGCAGCACCGGCCGAGCTGACCCTCTCCCGGACCGCGCTCTATCGAGGCGTGATCGAGCTGCTGGCCATTGCCCACCGGCAGGCTCCGATCACCGTCGTCTTCGACGATCTGCAATGGGTGGACGACGAGACGGTGACTCTGCTGTCGCTCGCCGTCGACGAGCTGAGCCCGCAAGGAGTCCTGTTCGCGGCCGCCATGCGCACCGATGAGCCCAGCGCTCAGCGGGTGCTGTCCGCGCTGATCCGGACGCCGCGTCACCTCCTGAATCGCGTTCACCTCGACGGACTGGATCCCGATGCCGTGGCTGAGCTGGTGTCCCGGGCGACCGGAGAGCCGGCGGACGAGGAAGTGGTGGCCGCCCTGCACGCAGCCACCGCCGGAAACCCGCTGTTCGTCACCGAACTGGTGCGGCTATTGGCCGCCGAACGCCGTCTGGACCCCGAGGGCGTCTTGACCACGCTGCCGGAACGGGTGCACGACGTGCTGCGACGCCGGATCGAGCGACTTCCGTCCGCATCGATCGCCCTGATGCAGATCATCGCCCTGGCCCGCTCACCGGTGGATGTCGAACTGCTGGCCGCAGTCACCGGGCAGGACACCGATCAGGTCCTGGACGACGTAGAAGCGGCCCTGATCACCGGCCTTCTGCTCGAGCGCCCGGGGGAAGCGGGGATTCGCCCCAGTCACGACCTGGTGCGCCAGGTGCTGGTGGCTGGGCTGTCTGGTGTCCGGCGCTTGCGGCTGCATGCCCGGATCGCCGCGGCTCTGCAGGCTCGGGGGCAGTTTGGCCCGGAGGGGATTCTCGAGGTGGCGCATCATCTGGCCGCGGCCGCGCCCGCGGTCGGGACCGCCGCCGCGATCCCCTATCTGCTCACCGCTGCGGAGGACGCGCTCTCGCGCTACGCGACTCGCAGCGCGGGCAGGATCCTGGAAGAGGCGCTGGCGCTGGCGAACCAGATCACCGATCCACTGGCGCGATCAGAGGCCGAACACCGGGTGCGAGGCCGCCTGGACCTGATCCGGGCGTACGGCGGCAGCGATGCCGCACTGCCTTCGGCGGCGATGCGGCCGTTGCCGCCATTGACCGACGCGAACCTGACCTCGTGGGTGGGCACGCTCACGATGGCCGGCGGCGCCGGAGAGCTGACGTGGGTACGCGAGATGGCCCAGGCCGCCTTGGCGGGCCCCTTGTCACCCTGGGCGCAGACGGCAGCACATCAGATCGTGGGCTGGACCAGCTTTGTCCTCGGCGAGATCGAGATCGCCAAGCTGTCGCTGGAGCGAGTGCTGGAACTGGTCGGAGAATGGACGACGGGAGCGACGAGCGGGCCATTGCGTCCCTCCCGAGAGGCGTCCATCGGCTATCTGGCACTGATCGCGCACCTGGAGGGCGATGAGGCCACAGCCTCCGCGATCCTGCAGAGCGCCTTCCAGGCACCGGAGGATGACACCGGGCTGGTGAACCTGGAGTTACACGCCTGCTTCCTGGCCAGCATGCGCGCGGATGCCAAGGCGGCCCGGACTCATGCATCCCGGATGATCCGGCTGGCTGAACGCCTCGAGTACAACGTGCTGGCTGCCCATGGCCGCATCTTCCACTCCTGGGCTACGGCCGTGCTGGACGATCACCCCGGGGCCGCCGAGCTGGAGGCGGCTCTCTCGGCCTATCGATCGAGTGGTTTCGTGGTCTTCGAGCCGACCTTCGACGTCCTGCTGGCGGAGGTCCACCTGCTCGCGGGCGACCCGGCCGAGGCCCGCTCCGCGGCCGCGCTAGCTCGGACGGTCACCGCCCGCACCGGCGAGGTCATCCACGGATCTCGCCTGAACCTTCTTGCGCACCAGTTGACCTCAGACCTGACCTGAGCGACGACAGCTCGTCTCCCCCGCTCAGACAGCCAGTGCTCAGGGTCAGCTGACGGTGAAGGTGACGGTGACGGTCACTGCCAGTTCCTGCGAGCCCGCCTGGACGGGAACGGAAGCCATGTTCCGGGCCGAGGCTGCCGGGTATGCATAGGACTGCGGCTCGGGCGCCTGTACCGCCTCCTGGATGCTGACCACCCGGCCAACGGACAGTCCGGCCGCCCGGGCGTACTGCCCGGCCTTGGACCGAGCCTGCGCGAACGCGTCCGTCCGGGCTCCGGCGAGCAGAGGGCCGGTGTCCTCCAGGTCGAGGGAGACGCCGTCGATCCGGGTGGCCTGGCCACCGGCCGCCGCCGCGGCCGAGATCACCGCACCGGCCGTATTCAGGTTGCGCAGCGCCGCGCTGAGGCTTTCGTCGACCTGGTAACCCCGCAGGCTCGATCGGCCGCCCTGGCCCGACTCGTCGCCGGGCTGAATGTTCAGTCCGGTGGTCTGCAGGTCCTTGGCCGCGACCCCATTGCCTCGCAACGAGTCCTGGACTGCGGCCGCCTTGTCGCTGGCAGCGGTCAGGGCCTGGTTCACCGTCTTGCCGGTGACCGAGACACCGAGGTCGACCCGGAGGGTATCCGGAGTTCCGGTCACCCTTCCGGTGCCGGTCACGGTTATCGCGGAGGGCGCCGTCCCCGGGCCGGCGCCCGGAAGAGAGGCAGCGCCGGCTGGCTCTGCTGCCGCGTCGGCGTGGTTACGAGAGGCTCCCAGCACATAGGTACCCAGCAACAGGAGGGTGGCCGCCGCAATACCGGCGATCTGGCGGGATGCCAGGGTCAGCGTCATGTCACTTGGACGCCGCTTCCCCCCAAGCGGTTCCCTGGCAACGGATCGAGTCCTGGCCGGGCCGATCGGACGGGATTAGATTGTTGAGCATGCGATCAGCTTCCCGGACAGGTCTGAAGGACGTTCTGAGTTTCCCGAATCCGGTCAACGAGGTGTCTGCCCGCCTGGTCGCTGGCGGAGTCCTGGTGATGTCGCTGGCCTACATCGCGACCGGCTGGTTCCCGCTGCTCCTGGTTCTCGCCTATGGCTTTGTGGCCAGAGTGCTGGCCGGGCCGCGGTTCAGCCCGCTCGGCCTGCTGGCGACCCGGGTGATCACCCCCCGGCTCCGGCTCAGGGAGCGGTTCGTTCCCGGGCCACCGAAGCGATTCGCTCAGGGGATCGGCGTGGTGTTCAGTCTGAGCGCTCTGATTCTGGCCGCGAGCCTGAGCTCCACGGTCCCGGCCCGGGCGGTCATCGCCGTCCTGGCGGTCGCGGCCAGCCTCGAGTCCATCGCTGGATTCTGCTTGGGCTGCACTGTTTTCGGCTGGCTGATGAGGCGCGGCCTGATCCCGGCCGAGGTGTGCCTGGCCTGTGCCGAGGGCGGTTCGCGCAACCCTGGACAGGTCGGCGCCAGGCTGCTGGGACCGATCAGTGACGCGGCGTCGCGGGCCCCAGTGAATCACGGCTGACCAGGGGCAGGCGCCAGGATCTCCGGCGCGGTGAAGTGACTCGTGGTGTCCTGCCTGATCGGTCATCTGACTCCGGCTCGGCGGTGATGATGAACGACCACCTGTTTCCGCGCTATCACATCTGCTCGCCGAGCGGGTTCCTCAACGATCCGAACGGTCCGGTCCTGGTGGATGGCCGCTACCACCTCTATTTCCAGCATCGCCGGACCTTGGAAGCGTCCTCTCCGGTCAGCTGGGGGCATGTCAGCAGCGCTGATCTGGTGCATTGGGAGGGGCATTCCCCGGCGCTGACCCCGCATGCCTCCGCCCTGGACCGGGACGGATGCTGGTCGGGCAATACCGTGATCGATGCGTCCGGCCGGGTCCGCGCCTTCTATTCGGGGCTGGTCCGCGGCGAACGGTTGCAGCGAACGCTCAGCGCGGCGTCGGACGACGGCGGGTTCTCGTTCGGCCCGCCCCAGGAAGTGGTCCCAGCCCCTCCCGCTGGGGAGCACATCCGGCACTTGAGAGATCCGTTCGTCTGGCGTCAGGGTGCTGGCTGGCACATGGTGATCGGCGCTGGTGCGGACGATGACATCGGACTGCTCCGGCACTACACCTCCGAGGATCTCAGTACCTGGAGCTATGCCGGGCCACTGGCCCGGATGGCCCGGCCCAGTACCGCTGAATGGGATTCTGGGGTGATGTGGGAGTGCCCGCAGGTTCTGCCGGCCGGCGACCGAACGGCCGTCCTGTTCGGGTCCTGGACCCGGGAAGCCGGGGTGATGCAAGTACTTTCGGCCCTGGTTCCGCCGCAGCCGGGCGGCCCGGATCTGATCGGCTCCGACCTGCATCTGGTTGATCACGGGCCGAACTTCTACGCGGCGTCGGTGATGCAGACCAGTCCGGCCGGACCGCTGGTCTGGGGATGGGCCACCGAAGGACGTTCAGCCGAGTGGTCTCAGGAGGACGGCTGGTCGGGAATGCTCACCCTTCCCCGTTCGGTGCGCCTGCGCCCAGACGGAGCTGTGGCCAGCTCTCCGATCCCGCCGCTGGCTCTGCTGCGGAGCGCACAGTCCGCCACGGTGGTGTCCGCCGGTTCCACCGGCAGCCTGGACGGGCTGGGGGCACAACTGGAGTTCCTGATCGAACGAACCGAAGATTCGGCTCGAACCTGCACTTTGCGAATGCATTTCGGTCGTTCGGAGTGTCTCGATGTCACCATCGATCGGGCGGCCGGGCGAGTGACCATCGACCGGAACCGCGCCAGCGACGATGACCGGGCCAAGGGTGACCTGACCACGATCGACGGCCTGGACGAGTCGCGCTCCACAGCGGAGACCATCCGGGGTTATCTGGACGGGTCGATCCTGGAGCTCTTCTTGCCCGGCGGCCGGGTCGCCACGATCAGGTTCTATCCCACCACTCCCCCGCCCTGGCGGCTGGAACTCCTCGGAGAACGGGCCGGGAATCGCGTGCAGGTATGGGAGCTTCAGGCCGGCTGGAGCCAGACATACTCGACCGGCTGACCGGCGTTCCACTGCCTGGCCAGCCCGGACTCGATCGGAACGAAACCAGCCGCGCGATAACAGCTCAGCGCGACCGCGTTGGCCGGATGCACGCGCAGGGACAGGTGGCGGTAGCCGGTCGCACGGGCCTGTGCGACCAGGCAGCGGACCAGTTCCCGGCCGTGCCCGCGCCCGCGGCGATCCGGCGCCACGATGAGCCGGGCCAGCTCAGCGTGGCCAGGCTCGTCATCGGGCCACACCTCGCCGTAGGCGGCGGCCGAGCCGTCGTCGTCCGCCAGCAGGTATCCGCTCGCGCCGTCCACTCCCTGCCATCCGGAGACGACCCGCGCGGTCACGGGGAACTCCTGAGCGCCGCACCACATCGCTGCCTCGCGGGCCGAGCGCGCCCATCCCGCCACCACCGGCGCATCGGGTTCAGCGAACGGGCGGAGCTCCATCTGCCGGCAGTACTGGTCAGGCCGGATAGGGCTGCGCCTTCAGCAGCCGAGCCAGGTGAGCGGCGTTCCGGGCCAGGCCCTCAATCGACGACGCCACCTTCTCCGGGGTCTGATCGAGATCGTTGTAGTCCACCTTCTGCATCGCCTCGCCGTTCCAGTAGGCGCCGCCCTGAGAGGGCACGGTGAACCCGACGTCGTCCAGGGCCTGGAACACATCAGCGACGATCTTGTGGGCGCCGTCCTCGTTGCCGACCACGGCCGCGACCGCGACCTTCCCCGACATGGAAAGCCGCCCCGCGGAATCGGTCTCGGACAGTTCGGCGTCCAGTCGTTCCAGTACCCGCTGGGCGACGCTGCTCATGTGACCCATCCAGGTCGGGGTGGCCAGGATCAGGATGTCGGCGTCCAGCAACTGGCGCCGGATCCCGGGCCAGGCGTCGCCGTTCCCCTCGTCGGTGCTCACGCCGGGCCGGACGTCGTGGTCGACCACCCGGATGCTCGTCCCGTTCACACCGTGCTTACCGAGCTCCTCGATCACCTGGCTGGCCATCAGCTCACTGCTGGAGGGAGCCGGTGACGGTTTCAGGCTGCAGACCAGCGCCAATGCCGTGAGCGGGGCCGATGACGTGGGTGTGGTCACGATGTCCTCCTGGTCGGGCAGCCCACCGGGCCGCGACTCATCCTCGCGGTCTGGCGCCGGCAGCCGGTGCACATCCTCTGAATCGGTTCAGGGCGTGTCGGTGGCAGCCCGCCGGACCGCGTCGGCGACTGCGGGGGCAACCTGCGCATCGAAGACCGACGGGATGATGTAACTGGCGTTGAGTTCCGACGGCGACACCGCGTTGGCGATGGCCTCAGCGGCAGCCAGCATCACTCCCTCGGTGATCTGGTGGGCTCCCGCATCGAGCATGCCGCGGAAGAAGCCGGGGAAGGCGAGCACGTTGTTGATCTGATTCGGATAATCGGAGCGGCCGGTGGCCACCACCGCTGCGCTGCGCCCGGCCGCCACCGGGTCGACCTCCGGGGTCGGGTTGGACAGCGCGAACACGATCGCCTTGCTGGCCATGGTGGCGATGTCGCTGCCGGAGAGCAGGTTCGGGCCCGAGACGCCGATGAACACGTCGGCCCCGGCGAGCGCCTGCGCCAGGGTCGCGCGTACTCCGGATTCGTTGGTGTGCTCGGCGATCCACTGCTTGGTCGCTTCCAGCCGGGAACGCCCGGGGTGCAGGGTGCCCTGCCGGTCGCAGACCACGATGCGCCGAGCCCCTTGCGCCTGCAGCAGCTTGACGATGGCCTGGCCTGCGGCCCCGGCCCCGCTGATCACGATCTGGACGCTGGCCAGTTTCTTGTCCACCACCCGCAGGGCGTTGGTCAGCGCGGCGAGTACCACGATCGCGGTGCCGTGCTGATCGTCGTGGAACACCGGAATGTCCAGCTCGGCCCGCAACCGGGCCTCGATCTCGAAACACTTGGGCGCGGCGATGTCCTCGAGATTGATACCCCCGTAGACCGGAGCGATCGCCTTCACCACCTCGATGATCTTCTCGGTGTCCTGGGTGTCCAGGCAGACCGGCCAGGCATCCACCCCGGCAAACTGCTTGAACAGGGCGGCTTTTCCTTCCATCACCGGCAGTGCGGCGGCCGGGCCGATATTGCCCAGGCCCAGCACAGCCGAGCCGTCGGTGACCACGGCCACGGTGTTGCGCTTGATGGTCAGCCGCCGGACGTCGGCCGGGCGCTCGGCGATGGCCAGGCAGACCCGGGCCACTCCAGGGGTGTAGGCCCGGGACAGGTCATCGCGATGCCGCAGCAGGACCTTGGGTCTGACCTCCAGCTTGCCACCGAGGTGCATCAGGAAGGTCCGGTCACTGACCTTGCCCACCGACACCCCCTCGACCGCACTGATCGCGCTGGTGATGCGGCCCGCGTGTTCGTCATCGGTGGCGTTGCAGGTGATGTCGATGACCAGCTCGTCGGCGTGCGACTCAGCGACGTCCAGAGCGGTCACGACTCCTCCGGCGGCGATGACCGCGGCCACGACGTCTCCGGTGGCGGCTGCCGCGGCCGGCACCCGCACCCGGGCGGTGATCGAGTTGCCGGGACTGGGAGTGGCCATAGTCGTCCTCCGTGCTCATTCGCGCCCACCGGTGGGCTGATCGCGATGCGTTCGCGGAGAGACTACGGAACATTATCCGGGGGGTTCACCCAGCACCGTCCGCCGCTGGGCTCGACAGGATCCGAATGACACAATGGAGACCGTGCCGCAACAGTCACCGGCCAGCGCGCGAGATCCGTTCGGTGGACGGCAGCCCACCAGTCATGAGCGATTGACCGGCCAGCCTTGGGAGGCTTCGTACTACGACGGCCCGGCGCCGTGGGACATCGGCCGCCCGCAGCCAGCGATGGTCCGGGCCATGTCGGGCGGTATGGAGGGGCCGGTGCTCGATCCGGGCTGCGGAACCGGCGAGCACGCGCTGCACGCCGCCTCGCTGGGGTTGGCGGTTCTGGGTGCCGACGTGGCCCCCACGGCGGTCGCACTGGCCCGGGCCAAGGCCACCGAACGCGGCCTGGACGCCGAGTTCATCGTGGCCGACGCGCTGGCCCTGGAGGGACTGGGCCGAAGCTTCGCCACCGTGCTGGACTGCGGGCTGTTCCACACCTTCGACGCTGGCGAAAGGCCGCGCTACGCGGCCAGTCTGGCCGCGGTGACCCGGCCCGGAGCCACCGGCCACGTGCTGTGCTTCCGGGACGACGGCCCGGCCACCGGCCCGCATCCGATAGGTCAGGATCAGCTGAGCGAGGCGTTCGCCCCCCGTGCCGGGTGGCGAATCGTGGCCATCGAGCCGGAACGGATCCTGACCAGGTTCCACGATGACGCCGGGGCCCCGGCCTGGCTGGCCACCATCGAGCGCGTGTAGCTACTGGCCCAGTCTGCGCACCAGGGGCAGCCGGGACCGGACGGTGACGAAGGCGAGCGCCATGGCGGCCAGCGGCAGGCCGATCACGGTGCCGGCCAGCTGCGGCCACGGGATGGCCAGCTGCCACGCACCGGGATACTGCCCGGCCGAATAGTGCTCCGGCCGGGGGCTGTTCAGCCGGACCAGGGCCCAGCCCACCAGCAGGCCGGTGGCCAGTCCGAGCAGCGCGCCGGTGACCGTGATCACGGCGGCCTGGGCCGCGGCCAGGCGGCGCCGGACCGCCGGACTGGCTCCGATCGCGGCCAGCGTGGCCACATCGGCTGCGCCCTCGGTACGGGCCAGGCCGACCGCGGTGAAGGAGCCGATCAGGGTGATCAGCGCGGATGAGGCGATCAGCGCGAGCAGCACCAGCCCCACGGTGCTCCGGTAGCCGCGTTCGATCGAGACGCTCAGGTCGAAGTTGTCGTTCAGGGTGGCGATCAGCCGCTCCTCCTGGTCCGCGGTGGGCATCCGGGTGGTGCTGACCACCAGGCCGGTGGTGCCGATCCGCAGTCCCAGGCGTTTGGCCGCCGCGGGCGGATAGACCGGCGTCGTCAGGCCAGCCGCGGATGCCGAGGGCGGCACGAAAGTGGCGGGCAACGGGATCACCTGGACCGGAAGCCGGACGTCGGGCCGATCCAGGTCCTGATCCTGGACCCGGACGTGCACGGTGCCGTCCGGCCAGAGCAGTTCGCGGCTGAAGACCACCACCCGGCCGGCCTGCAGCGCGGACCGGGCAGCTGGCTGTGGATGCCCGGTCAGCA
Source organism: uncultured Kineosporia sp. (assembly GCA_937859855.1). The sequence continues at coordinate 994 of CALMAR010000160.1, read as the reverse complement.
GTTCGATCGATCCACCGCCGTCGATCAGCGGTTCCGGCAGCTGCGAATGAAAGAGCTCCGGCGAATCCGGAGCGCAGGTATCGGGTTCCGTGTCGTCCACCAGCGGCTGGTCGGCGGAGGGGCAACGCTGGCCCGGCGGCAGGAGCAGCCCCACGTCGCGGTATCTGGTTTCGCTCTGATTGATGACGCCGAAGGCGGGCTTGAGATCACGCACCGGGAGGATGCGCCGGATCTGCGCCTCCACCGCGTCCTGGACCCGATCGCCATTCTTCTGGTCACGGCCCTCGGCGGTCAGAGGCTCGGAGTACGAGACGGTGACGGTCCCCAGCGGTGCCGCCGGTTCGTAGCCGATGCGGTAATAGTGATCCTGGGACGCCAGATAGACCCCGGCGGCGACGCTCCCGGCAATAGCCGCCATCACGGCCGCCACCGCCGGTGCGGTCCGGCCGCGCTGCCGGGCGGCGTCCCGGACCGAGAACCGGCTCGCGAACGGCAGGAACCGGCCCAGCCGGGCGATCAGCGCGAGCAGTCCGCCGGTGGCGGCGACCAGCCCGATCTCCGTGATCGCTATCCCGGCCACGGTGGGAAACTCGTGCTGCCGCAGGGCGGCCCAGACACAGAGTGCGGCTCCGGCCGCCGCGGCCAGCCGGCCGATCACCGGCACCCCGCGCGCCGGAGCCGCCTGCCCCCCGCGTCCGGTCCGGGTCCCCCTCCCGTTCAGCCCGGCCCCCCGCCCGGCTGGGGTCAACGCGGCCGCCGTCGCCGTCGCGGTGCCCACCGCGACCAGGGCGATCAGGTCGAGCGGGTGGATGTCGACCCGGGGCAGCACCTGATCGAAGCGCTCCCTGAGCACGATGACCAGGACCGCCCCGCCGGCCGCGCCCAGGACAGCGGCGATCAGGCACCCGGCCAGGCCGATCACCGTGCTGGTGGCCAGCACGATGCTGCGCAACTGGCAGGGCACGGCGCCGTTGGCGGACACCAGGGCCCGCGG
>CALMAR010000159.1 GCA_937859855.1 uncultured Kineosporia sp. | reverse complement strand
GCCGGCCCCCCCCCCCGGGCCCCCCCACGACGCCCGACAGGACGGCCCACACGCGGTCCGGACGGTCGTCCCACCGCACCCTGGACGGGTCCGCGACCACGGCGGCCGGGTCAGGCAGGTCGGCGTTTCGGCACCAGGTTAGGAACTCCACACCCACCCCCTCACCGACGAGCCCGAACGCGATCGCCTGCCGGGCGGCGTGATCGTCCTCGCGGACGTGAGCCAGCGCGGCGGCCAGCATCGCCCAGGTCCGGCGAGAGGGCCACGCCCCGCCCACCGCTTCAGCTGTCTCCGGGAAGGCCTGCAGTCGGGCCGGGTTGGTCCTGACGAACCCGGTCACGGAGGCGGTCACAGCCACCGCGCGCGCCTCGCCGGGCTCGATGGCCCGTGAGGCCGCCGGTGCCGACCAGCCAACGGTCATGCCGTCCAGCCAGTCATCGGCCGATGGCGCGAAGGGGACGTGACAGAACCGGTTGGCCAGTGGCGCGGTCAGTTCCCAGCCGTCCGCCGCCCGGTCCGGCGGATTGGCACCGGCCACGATCCGAACGTCGCCAGGCAGGGTCACGTCCCCCACAACCCGGTCCAGCGCGACCGCCAGCATGGCTGCCTGCACAGCGGGGGGGCAGGTGGTCAGCTCGTCCAAGAAGAGGTACCCGGCACCGGCAGCCACTAGCCGGACCGCCCAGGAAGGCGGAGCCAGGGTGACTCCCTGGCTACCGACAACGGGCAGCCCCGCGATGTCGGACGGTTCCCGGATGGACCCGAGCACCGTTTCGCACGGGACACCTTCGGCGGCCGCCAGGCCGCGCACCAGGCTGGACTTGCCCATGCCCGGGTCGGACACCAGAAGCACCGGAACGTGCGCTCGCCCGCAGGCGTCAATGACGGTGATTGTTGTTGCCAGATCGCTCACGGCGTACCCCAGAGGGTTGAGGGGCTGGTCAGGCCCCGGATCGGTTGGCAATCCGATTCTACAAGCGGGCACCGACAATTCTGGCTCTGTCCGGCGAGACGCGATCTGGCCAGGATGCGAGGAAGGGGCTACTCGGACCGCCGGCGTTTAAATGTGTGCGAGACTCGAACGGCGTCCGATGTAGTGGCGATCCAGTCACCTAACCTGACTCCGGAATTCAGCGCTGATTTCTCCACAGTTGTCGAGCAGTATTCCCAGCCAGCTGCCCCGATCGCAGTAAAAGGACTTTTGTCACGGTCTGCGTAAGCATCCTTATTCTCTGAGTCCGGCTCCCACCTACGCCGTTCATCGGCCTCCCCTATCTTGGGTTTGGCCGCAGGCTCCCCATCCGCGCGTATCTCGAGGGTCCATCGAGCCACCAGGACGGAATTAACCCAGAACTTTTGTTCATAGCGCCATTCCCGTGCTTCGCCGACTCGGAATACATCGGCACTCCATGCAAGTGATCCATACTCCCAGGTGACCACGCAGGACCTCTCAAGACAGCAGCAGAAACTGCTGCTGAATGGTCAGAGAAGCCTGCCCGGATTGAATGACAGTGCCCGCCACCTGAGCATGCACCGCGGTGGGCGTGCCGGCAACATCCGGATTCAGGCCCGGAAACAACTCGTAGGCTCCAGGAATCAGGTTACCGGCCCCGTCCGAGACCCAGGGCATTGGAGAGCCGTCCGACCCGGGATTGGTAAATGCGAACGGAACAATATCGCCGCGATCGTTCGTCACCCACGGGATAACGTCGCCTTGTGGCGTGAATCGAGTAAAAGGTGTCACATCGCCGGTGGGCGTGAAACCAACAGGAGGGCCCGGGTCCATGACCGCATCGTACGTGACTGAGCTGCGTGCGTTTGGGCGAATCAGTCGGGCAGGAGCTCGATCGGTACGCCGGGATCGAGAGCTCGCAGGGGGGCAGGGTCTGCGGTCAGGATGGGCCATCCCCGTTGCTGAGCCACGAGGACTGTGTGGGCCGCAGCTCCGTCCCATGCGCCGGCGGCGGCGGCGTCGCGTCCGAGCAGTCCGCTAGCTGCGGCGGTGGCCGCGTTCAGGTCGGCGACCACCGTGATGGGAAGGTCCAGCAGGAGGTCCAGGAAGGGTTCGTCGTCCTGGGCCGCGTCGGCCCAGGTCTGTGCCAGCGCAGCTGCGGGAACGGCCAGGGCAATGCCCACATAGTTGGCGGCGGCGAGGAACGCGGCGCCGTAGACGGTCCGGTTCACGGTCAGGTCGCGCAAAGCGGAGGCGTCCAGGACGCGGCCGCCGATCATGCCGACTGCGGAGAGGCCTGCGCCGGTCCCTGGTCTTCGCCGGTGAAGCGGAGCATCCAGTAAGCCATCGCCTCCGGGTCGGGCTCGCCGTACGCGGCCTGCAGCTTGGCGCCCGCTTCGTCCCGAAGCAGCTTCTCCTCCAGGGCCGTGGCCACGTAGGCGGAGGCACTGCCGGTGCGAGCGCGCTGGTCCAGGCGCTCGGCCAGGTCTTGGGGCAGCGAGAACGTCCGACGCACAGTCATACCTTTCAGCCTAGATGTTCATACCCAGCTGGGGCTACCGGTCGTTGCTCCGTCCGGCACCGTCAGGGTGGCCACCGCGGCGGCCGTCACGGCCTGGATGAGGCGCTCGGCGGGCTCTGGGCCCAGGTCGATCAGAGGATCGCCGGAGGGCCACGCGAGGGCCTCGATGGCGGCAGCCACAGCGTTCCGACACCGGGCCACCACCGAGTCGCTCCGGTCAACTGGTTGGAGGCCGGGCCAGCCCAGTGCGCTCGGGCGCATCCCCTGGGCGGCCTCTCGGGGGATCACCTCTCGTGCAGCGACGTCGGGCCCGGGCTTGGGGTCGGAAGCAGAGCCGGCGTGCTCGGTGGCAGGCCAGCCGCACCCACTCGGCCGGGATGCGATCGGGCGCGGGACGGGCTCGGCCATGTCGCTCATGAGTGCGCGGCGGCCGCGGGCAGGGCCGGTACCTCCGCCAGCGCTGTCGGCGCCGGCGGACGACTGCCGTCGCGAGGCGCGGGGACATCGGCCGCCGCTCTCGCTGGCTCGGTGATCGGCTGGCAGTCGCTGCTGCTGCAGGCGTGCAAGCAGCTGCACGGCTGCTCGGTGGGGTTCATGGTGGTGTCTGGGAGCAGCGAGGAGATCCCTGCGAGGGGAAGGCATCGACGGCAGGCCAGGCTCATGAGGCCACCACGTCCCGGCCGGGGTGGGCTCGGCGGCCCCGGGCCGATTTGGGCTCGGGGGTGGCCTTCCAGTGCTGGTGGGCCTGCTCCACCTCCGTGATCCGGCGCTGCGCCTCCGCCGGGGGCACACCGTCTTCCTCGAGCAGCGTGGCCAGCATGGCGCGCCTCTGCTTCACCTCGCCGGCGGCGTCCTGCCGGGAGATGGAGCCGAGCAGGAGGGTGGAACGCACGCTGTACCCCGGGCGATCACCCACCGCGGCGCACGCTGCGTCCAGCCGGCGGACCGCTGCGGCGTAGGGCTCCTGCGGAGCCGGCGCCGAGCCTGACCCGGAGTCGCCACCGGCAGTCGTGGCGGCGCTCGCCGCTGTCGGGGTGTGACGGGTAGGCGATGAGGTAGATCGAGGGCAGCGGCGGCCGCCCTCACTCTTCGATCGGCACATGTCAGTGTCCTTCCTTGATCGGTGATTTCTTGTTGCGGCTCCAGATGCGCCGGCGATCGCGGCCGGATGTGGCGCCCTAGACACCGAACTGCTCGCGGACTGTCAGGGCGTGGGTCCGGCATGCGGACAGCAGGGGGCAGTCACCGCAGATCGCCTTGGCCCTCGTGATGTCGTCGGCCAGGTCGCTTAAGAACAGCTCCGGGTCCTCGACGCAGGGGCCCTGCGGCTCCTGCGAGGACTCCCGTGACGAGATCTGACGGGGCTGAGG
>CALMAR010000158.1:6658-8785 GCA_937859855.1 uncultured Kineosporia sp. | reverse complement strand
CGATCAGTACCGCCTGGTGCCGGGCGCAGACAGCGGCCAGCTCAGCCAGCGGTGCGGCGTCTCCGAGCACGCTGTACACCGACTCGGCCAGCACCACCGCGTACGGTTCGGGCCGGGTGGCCAGCACTGCCTCGACTGCCCCGACATCGTTGTGCGCCGCGACCGCCACCCGGGCCCGGGACAGCCGGCTGGCGTCGATCAGTGAGGCGTGGACGTGGGCGTCGGACACCACCAGATCCCCGCGGCCGGCCAGCGCGCCGACGGCTCCGAGGTTGGCCAGGTAGCCGGTGGAGAACACCAGAGCCGAGGGCTGGCCACAGAATTCGGCCAGCGCCTGCTCCAGTTGCTGGTGCAGGGCCAGCGTTCCGGTGACCAGCCGGGAAGCCCGTGCTCCCGCACCCCAGTCCCGCACCGCGCCCGCCGCGGCCTCCAGCACCCGTGGATCCGCGGCCAGGCCGAGATAGTCGTTGCCGGCCAGGTCCAGCACCGGCTGGCCCAGTTCCCGGACAATCAGCGAACGGGTGGTACCGGCCTGCTCCCGTTGCTTGGCGGCCGTGGCCAGCCGGTCCAGGAAGGGGTCACCCACCGGCGTGCTCCACCGCGGCCGCGATCGCCCCGGTGATGAGCGATAGCTCTTCCGGGGTGCACAGATACGGAGGCATGGTGTAGATCAGCCGCCCGAACGGGCGGAGCCACACTCCGGCTTTCAGCGCGGCCGAGGTGGCCCCGGCGACGTCCACCGGATGGTGCAGTTCCGCCACCCCGACCGCACCGATGACCCGCACGCCGGCCACCGCCGGATGCGCTGCCAGCGGCGAAAGTCCTTCCCGGAGGCTGTGTTCGATCTGCTTGACCTGTGACGACCAGGCTCCGGTGGCCAGCAGGCCGAGGTTGGCGGCGGCCACCGCACAGGCCAGCGGGTTGGCCATGAAGGTGGGGCCATGCATCAGTGCGCCGGATTCGCTGGCATCGATCCCGCTGGCGACCTCACCGGTACACAGCACCGCCGCCAGGGTCAGGTACCCGCCGGTGAGCGCCTTGCCCAGCAGCAGCAGATCGGGCTCGACGCCGGCGTGCTGATGCGCGAAAAGCCTTCCGGTACGGCCAAATCCGGTGGCGATCTCGTCCAGCACCAGCGGCACCCGGTACCGATCGGCCACGGCCCGCAGAATGTTCAGGCAGAACGGCGAATAGACGAACATGCCGCCGGCGCCCTGCAGCACGGGTTCCACGATCACCCCGGCCAGTTCCTCCGCGTGCCGCTCCGCCAGATCGAAGACCTGCTCACCCCAGGCGATCAACTCCTCATCATCAGCAGGCCGGGCGAACCCGCCTGGCGGGCGTGGTGCGAACAGCTGCGGCGGCAGTACGCCGGTGAACATGGTGTGCATCCCGTTCACCGGATCGCAGACGCTCATCGGGGTCAGAGTGTCGCCGTAATAACCCCCGCGCACGGTCAGCATCCGGGTCCGGCCCGGCTGGTGTCGTCCCCGCTGATACTGCAGGCACATCTTCATGGCGACCTCGACCGCCACCGATCCGGAATCGCAGAAGAAGACCCGCTGCAGGCCGGCCGGAGTGATGTCGAGCAGGCGCCGCCCCAGTCCGATGGCCGCCTCGTGGGTCAGGCCGCCGAACATCACATGGCTCATCCGGCTGGCCTGCTCGGCCAGCGCGGCATCCAGGACCGGATGCCGGTACCCGTGCTGGGCCGCCCACCACGAGGACATCCCGTCGATCACGTCGCCGTGACCGCGGATGCTCAGGCGCACCCCCTGCGCCGACTCCACCAGCCGGGCCGCAGATCCGGACGGCGCATACGGGTGCCAGAGGTGGGCGGCATCGAACGCCACCGGATCAGCCGGATCAGCCGGATCAGCCGGATCAGCCGGATCAGCCAGCGAGGCGGTCATGACCGCAACTCGCCGTGGGCTGAGCAGCGCGCTGACCAGCCAGCCGGAACCACCTGGACCACCATCCGGCGCCGGCACTGCGGACAGTAGCGCGGCGGCTCCAGGACCAGAGCAGCCTGGCAGCTCTCGTGCCCCCCGTCGCTCTCGGGGCCGCCGCAGTGCGAGCAGTAGCTCATCGAATCTCAGATCGCCTTCAGATCGCCTTCAGATCGCC
>CALMAR010000158.1:0-6558 GCA_937859855.1 uncultured Kineosporia sp. | reverse complement strand
TGCGAGCAGTAGCTCATCGAATCTCAGATCGCCTTCAGATCGCCTTCAGATCGCCGAGGACAACGCCTTGACCGGCATCTTCAGATCCGCCAGCAGCCGCAGGTCCCGCTGCGCCGGACGTCCCAGTGTGGTCAGGTAGTTACCCACGATGACCGCGTTGATCCCGCCCAGCAGCCCGTCCCGGGTGCCCAGGTCGCCGAGGGTGATCTCCCGCCCGCCGGCGAACCGCAACACGGTCCGGGGCAGCGCCAGCCGGAAGGCCGCGATCGCCCGCAGTGCGTCGCCCGGTTCCATCACCGGCAGGTCTGCGAACGGGGTGCCAGGACGAGGGTTGAAGAAATTCAGGGGCACCTCGTCCGGCCCGATCTGGGCCAGCTGACCGGCGAACTCGGCTCGCTGCTCGACAGTCTCGCCCATGCCCACGATCCCGCCGCAGCAGACCTCCATACCGGCCGCCCGGACCATGGTCAAGGTGTCGAACCGTTCCTGCCAGGTGTGGGTGCTGACCACGGCTGGGAAGTAGGAGGCGGCGGTCTCCAGGTTGTGGTTGTACCGATGCACGCCGATCGCGGCCAGCTCGTCGACCTGGGCCTGGGTCAGCATCCCGACCGAGCACGCCACGTTGATTCCGGATGCCTCCCGGATAAGGGGCACCGCCTCCCGTAGCTGCGCCATCAGCCGGTGATCGGGGCCGCGTACGGCGGCGACGATGCAGAATTCGGTCGCGCCGGTGGCGGCCGTCTGCTTGGCCGCGTCGATCAGTTCCGGGATGTTCAGCCAGGCCGCCCGGACCGGCGAGCTGAACTGGCCCGACTGAGAACAGAAGTGGCAGTCCTCCGGGCAGCCGCCCGTCTTGACCGAGACGATGCCCTCGACCTCGACCTCTGGCCCGCACCAGCGCATCCGCACCTCGTGAGCCAGGGCCAGCGCCTCCGGCACGAGCTCCCCCGGTAATCGGAGCACTTCCAGCGCCTGCTCGCCCGACAGGCCCCGTCCCTGCTCCAGCACCTGGTGACGGGCTATCTCCAGGATGCCGATCTGGCCGGTATCCGTCCGTTCAGCCATAGTGCCCTCCGGCGTGGTCGTGAGCTGCGGGTCTGGGGCGCCTTCAGAATCGATCAGCACCATAACCGGCGGCGCCGGAGCTGACGGCTACGGTGCTGTGATGCTCGACACCGGACCGGAGCCACCCGGCGGCCCTGCGGCCGATGGGATCGGCCCGGGCCGCTCCGCCCGGGCGCTGATGCGGGCGGCCAAGCGCCTGGGCAAGCGGGCTCATCGCCTGGCCGATCAGGAGTCCCGGGCCGAAGCGGATGTGCGCCGGGCCTACGCGGTGATGCACGAGCGGGCCGTGCAGCGCCAGCTGGCCGAGTTGCCGTTGTCGTCGATCCGGGAGAGTGCTGGGGGCCGGCTCCGGCTGGACGGGCTGGAGGAGGCCGGCTATCGGTCGGTGCAGTCCCTGCGCACCCTGACCCGGGAGCAACTGGACGCCGTCCCCGGTATCGGCGCGGCGACGGCGAGCCGGGCGCAGGCCGCCGTCCGCGAGCTGGTCGCTGCCGTCGAGCAGAGCACCCGGGTCCGGATCGGGCTTGATCACGGTGAAGGGCCCGCGGCCGAGCTGCTGCGCGCGCTGGCCCGGCTCGAGACAGTGCAGCAGGCTTCGGATCGGCCCGGCCCCAGCGACCTCGGCGCCGAACTGACCCGGCTGGTTCGGGCGAGCAGGCCGATGCGCGGGCGGTTCTGGCTGTTCTTCGCCCGGCCGTCGCGGCGCGAGCGGGCCGCGGCCGCTCTGGAGCAGTTGCAATCCAGGATGCAGGACGCTGCCGGGCGTGACCTGGCCATGCGGCTGGACCAGGCACTGGCCCGGGCCCGAGCGCGACCGCCGTCCTCGCAGGACCTCTGGCGCGACTTCGAGCGCCGCTCCCCGGAGTACTACGCAGTGCTGGGAACGGTCTGCGATCTCGGCCTCGACCGGGTGGCCGCGCAAGGTTTCGTCCCGGCCGATCTGGCGCAGGCCGTGCAGGAGCAACCGCTGGACACGCGGTTCCTCAGGGTCGGGCTGCGCGCCTACCAGTCCTTCGGGGCCAGATTCGTGCTGATCCAGGGCCGGGTGGTGCTCGGCGATGAGATGGGCCTGGGCAAGACCATTCAGGCTCTGGCGGTGCTCACGCATCTGGCCGCGATCGACGCGGGACCAGTGCTGGTGGTCTGCCCGGCCAGTCTCTTGGTCAACTGGACTCGTGAGATCAGTTCCCGGACAACGCTTGCGGCGCAGCTGCTGTATGGCACCGACCGGGCCGATGACCTGGCTGACTGGATGGAACGGGTTCGCCGTCCCGAGGTCGTCCAGCCGTGGGGTGATGCCCGTAGCGCCCGGCCCGGCGGTTCACCGATCGCGGTCACGACCTACGACTCCCTGCGGTCGCTGCCGTGCCCGCCCGGCCTGTCCCTGGCCGCACTGGTGGTGGACGAGGCCCATTACGCGAAGAACCCGGAATCATTGCGCTCGCAGGCGATTTCACGGTGGGCCGCCCGGTCGCAGCGGATCCTGATGATGACCGGTACTCCGATGGAGAACCGGATCGGTGAGTTCCGCGATCTGATCGCGCAGGTGCAGCCTCAGGTGGCCCAGGGCCTTGACCTGCGGGCGGGCGCGGCCGGTGCCAACGCGTTCCGTCGTGCGGTGGCGCATGTCTACCTGCGGCGCAATGCCGAGGATGTGCTGACCGAACTACCTGATCTGGTCGAGGTTCAGGAATGGGAAAGGCTCACCTCGGTCGAGCTGAACGCCTACCGCGAAGCTCTGCGCCGCAACCGGTTCGACGAGATGAGGCGGATCGCCTGGACGGCCGACCCGCAATATTCGGGCAAGACGCAACGGCTGATCGAGCTGCTCGACGAGGCTACCCGGAACGGATTCAAGGTGCTGGTCTTCTCGTTCTACCGGGCGGTGATCGAGCATGTCCTGGCGGCGATCCAGCGGCAACGGCCGGACCTGGCTCTGCACGGCCCGCTGACCGGCGACACCCCGCCCAGTCAGCGCCAGGCGCTGGTCGATGAGTTGAACGCGGCGCCGGGCACGGCCGTTCTGGTGGCGCAGATCCAGGCCGGTGGGATCGGCCTGAATCTGCAGACGGCCTCGGTGGTGATCCTGTGCGAGCCGCAGATCAAGCCGTCCACCGAGGACCAGGCCATCGCCCGGGCGCACCGGATGGGCCAGGTTCGCACTGTGCGAGTGCATCGGCTCCTGACTGCGGGGGCGGTGGACGAGCGGCTGCTGCAGATACTGGCCCAGAAGGCCCGGCTGTTCGACCAGTACGCCCGGCGCAGCGAGCTGGCGGAGAGCAGCCCCGGCGCGGTGGACGCGACCCAGATTCAGATCATCGCTGAGGTGATGAGGGCGGAGCAGGACGAACTGCTGGGACCGGGCGCCGGGGGACGGCCCGGAGCCGTACCCGGCGCTCCTTCACCGGGACCCCGGCCGTCGAACGCCGGGACTAGCGGCGGGAACGGATCTCGATCAGTGCCGGGTGCTTCGGCCTGATCTCGTCGCCGCTGGAGGCGCCCCGCAGGCGTCGGCCGACCCAGGGCAGCAGATAGCGGCGGGCCCAGTACAGGTCGGCACGCATCGCGGCCCATCTGGCCGGTCGTGCCCTCGGTGGCAGGTCCTGCTGCCACCAGCCGCTGACGCCGTCCAGGATGGCGGGATCCAGGACGCCGAGGCGTTCCAGCACGGCAGCAGCGATCCGGCGATGCCCCTCGGGGGCCGGGTGCAGCCGATCCTCGTGCCAGAGCCGCCGATCCTGCAGGGCCGCCGCCGCTGCGATGTCCACGATCAGGCAGCCGTGCTCGCGCCCGATCTGCCGGACATGCTCGCTGAATTCGGCGAACCGGGCGGCCAGCGCATCGGCCGTCCGCCCGGTCCCGCCGGTGCGGGCGACCACGGTGAACAGCAACACTTGGGCGCCACTGGCCCGTAGCCGTTTCACCCCGTCGGTATAGCCCGTGAGAATCAACCGCCGGTCGGCCCGGGGCCGCAGCAAGTCGTTGATGCCGGCGTGGAACGAGATCAGGTCTGAGCTCAGATCCAGCGCCAGCGGAATCTGTTCGTCGATCACCTGGCTGAGGATCTTGCCCCGGACGGCCAGGTTGGCGTAGCGGACACTCCCCCTGACCTGGGCCAGCCCGGCGGCCACGCGGTCCGCCCAGCCGGTGTGGCGACCGTCTGGGCCCAGTTCGTCCTCCAGGCCCTCGGTGAACGAGTCCCCCAGCGCGACGAAACTGGAGACGCCCTGAGCGATCACGCCCGCATCGTACGATCACGCACTCTCCGGCGAACTGCCGGATCCTTCACGGCAGTGTCCCTCAGGCGTTTCTCAGCGATGGGCGGCGTGCTGGCGGAGCCTCGCCTCGCGATCGGCCGGCCGCTGGCGCGGACAGGACACGCAGAGCGGCTGACCGGGCAACCGGAAGATCATGCAGCAGGAGGCGCGGCGAAGGTAGGTGCGGGTCCCGTGGGTGGCCGGTACCTCGATGTAGCGGGGGGCGAGCAGGCCGGCCGCTGAGGCGACCGGGCCGGCCAGGTCGGTGCGGTGCTGGGCCAGCAACTGGTTGCCCAGCGAGTCGGAGGCGATCGCCCGTAGCCGCTGAGCACTGACATCCCCGGCCATGGCCAGCGCCCGGATCACCCGATCGAACTCCGGCCGCAGTGCCTGGCCGAGTCCAGCGGCATCCACCCCGCCCCGGGCGACCAGGTCGCGGATCGGATCGGCCAGCAGCTCCAGGCTGGCCGAATACCACCACAGCGTCGCCGCCGTCCGGCGGTCACTGGTGCGCCATGACCGCATGGCCTCGTCGATCTGGCCGGGGAGTCCCCCGCTCATGTCGCACCGTGGCGGTCGTCGCGCCAGCGATCAGCGCGAGTAGTACTCCACCACCAGCTGCTCATTGCAGACGATCGGCACCTCATCGCGGGCCGGGAGCCGGACCAGCCGGGCGTGTAGCTGCGGCAGCAACACCTCCAGATAGGGCGGAGTCACCGCCAGCTCGTGGGCTCCGGCAGCGGCGACCTGGAACGGGGTCTTGTTGATGCTCCGGGGCGCTACCGCGATCACGTCTTCGGGCTTGACCTTGTAGGAGGGCTTGTCCACCAGCTGGCCATTCACCGTGATGTGCCGGTGGGTGACAGCCTGCCGGGCCTGATAGATCGTGCGAGCGAAACCGGCTCGCAGTACCAGGGCGTCGAGCCGGGTCTCCAGCTCGATCACCAGGGACTCGCCGGTCTTGCCCGAGCCGCGGTGCGCACGGTCGAAGGCACGGCTCAGCTGGGTCTCGCTCACGTTGTACTGGTGGCGTAGCCGCTGCTTCTCCAGCAGCCGGACCTTGTAGTCCGACGTGGACTTGCGCGAACGCCCATGATCACCCGGAGGATAAGGACGCTGCTCGAAGTAGCGGACACACTTGGGAGTCAGCGGGATCCCCAGGGCGCGGCTCAGTTTCGCCTTGGGACGGGGGTTGTTCGCCACGGGCAGACCTTCCAGATGATCGGACTGTGTCCGATGGTGCTCGGTCGCGTGTCTCGGCCATGCCGGTCCTGCGGAGCACGCGCGGACACCGGCAACGCGCACCCCGCCCACCCAGGAACGGGCCAGGAGTGGGAAGACCATGGATCCGGACGAGCGGCTCTGCTGGCTGCTGTCGCAACAGCCCGCAGAGCACCTGGTCCGCGATCGCCCAGCCGGTGACCCCAGGAGGGCGGGCCGGGCACCGAATAGTAACTCGCCGGCCCATCGGTCCGTTAATCGCGATCATTGTCGCCGGGTTGGATTCGCCGGTGTCTGCCGATAACTTAGGTGAGGCTATCCTAATTGGAGGTGCTGTGCTCATCACCCCGCATGTTCCGGGCCGCCCCTCCCCGGCGGAACGGGCTCGGACAGTCGTGGGCGCCGCGGGCGCGGTGTGGGTCCGGGGGGGCGGGGGCCGGCGGGGCCAGCGCCGCGGTCGCCGGGGTGGCCGGTCGCCTGACGCTTGTCCTGGCGTCCGGCAGCGAACTGGTACGCGCCGTGGCGCAGACTCCAGGCGGGGATCTGCCTGCCGTTGCCGAGTTCACCGAGCTGTGTCCGGTGAAGGCCCGTCAGCGGGTACGCGCCCGGTTGTCTCTGGATGGCTGGCTGGGTGAGCAACGGCTCGCTGCGGCCAGGTCGTCCAGCGGAGAAGCCGTCGTGTTGCGGCTGGACGTCGCCGAGATCAATGTCGAGCAGGACGGTGAGCGCGCCCGCGTCGGCCTGGGCGACTATCGGGCGGCGGCGCCGGACCCGCTGCACCCGGTGGCGGCCGAGCAGCTGCAGCACCTGGAGGCCCACCATCAGGACGCGATCACGAAACTGACCAGGCTGTGTGACCAGGCCACTCTGGCCGGAGCGCTGCGGGTGCTGCCGCTGGGGCTGGACCGGTTCGGCCTGATGCTGAGGATCGAACGGCTCCGCGGGCACACCGACGTGCGGCTGAACTTCCGGCAGCCGATCAGCAGCCCGGGCGCCGCAGTGGACGAGATCAACC
>CALMAR010000157.1 GCA_937859855.1 uncultured Kineosporia sp. | reverse complement strand
GGTCAGGCGCCGTCCGATCCGGGCCCGGACGATCTGCTCCAGCACGGCAAAAGCGTCCGCGCTGGCGGAGAGGTCGCGTTCGGACTCACCGACCACCGCGCGGAGCGCGTCCGACGACACCACCTGCTCGGCCTGGAAGTGCTCAGCGGCCCAATGGCTCTTGCCGCAAGCCGATGGGCCGATCAGCACCAGCAGCACGGGATCGGGCAGGCGCAGCACGGGCTCACCGTAGAGGGTTGGCGCGTTCGGCCGGTCCGGGTCAGGCTGCCGTCATGGACAGGCGCGCCGGGAACGTGGTCGACCTGCTGATCGCGGGGGCGGGGCCGGCCGGCACGGTGGCGGCACTGGCAGCACTGCGGGCGAATCCAGATCTGCGGGTCCGGTTGCTGGATGCGGCGGACTTCCCGCGGGACAAGGCATGCGGTGACGGGATCGCCCCGCACGCGCTGGCCGAGCTGGCCCAGCTCGGCGTCAGCGACGTCTCCCGCGGCTTCGGGCCGGTGCACTGGATGGATCTGCGCACGCCCGGAGGCGTGCGGGTGCGAGCCCGGGCGCCGTCGCCGAACCACGTGATTCCCCGGCAGATTTTCGATCAGCGGCTGGTGGAAGCGGCCGTGGCGGCGGGTGCGGAGCTGGTCCGGCACCGGATCCGGCGGGTGACCATCCGCGCCGGGGTGCCGGAGGTTGACGGCGTGCACGCGGGCCGGGTGCTGATCGGCGCGGACGGAGCCAACTCCGTGGTCCGCCGGGCGATCGGGATGCCCCGCAATCCGGACCAGCATCTTGCGGTCGCCGTCCGCGGCTATGCCGCCGATCAGCCGGGGGAGCCCACGCAGCTGATCGCCATGCAGGACGACGCGTGGCCGGCCTACGCGTGGTCGTTCCCGCTGGCCGACGGGTCGGGCCGGGCCAACGTGGGCTACGGACGGCTGCGATCGCAGGTCTCGTCCCGGGACCAGCTCCACGGCGAGCTGCGCCGGTTGCTGCCGGATCAGCCCGCCGAGCAGCTCCGGGCTCACCACCTCCCGCTGTCGACCTGGCGCCCGCGGCAACCGGACGGACCGGTGCTGCTGGCCGGAGATGCGGCGTCGCTGATCAACCCGCTGACGGGTGAGGGCATCTTCTACGCGGTGCGATCGGGGCGGCTGGCCGGTGAGGCCGCCGCCAGGGCCCAGGGCGACCTGGCTGCGAGCCGCACCAGTGAGCGGGGCACCCACGATCCGGGCGATGAGGATCCGGGCCGGGCCTATCGGCGGGCATTGGCCGGGTCGCTGGGGCGGCATCTGCGTCACACCTCACTGCTGGCCCGGCTCTCCCGGCACCGCCCGGCGCTGGATGCCGCACTGGCGGCTGCCTCGAGCCGGCCGCGGCTGATGGATGGCCTGATCGAACTTGGCCTGGGTGACGGCCTGATCCCGCCGTCCCTGCCCGGCTTGACCACTCTCAGTTACCTTCGCCGGCTCACCCGCTACTGAGTCGCCCGGCCAGTGGCTGACCGTTCGTCCTGCCCATGATCCACAAACTGCGGGGGTAGCATGCGATCCGGATCAACGGCGGCAGAACGGACGGGCGATGCAGATCCCTCACGCGATCTCGGTGCTGGTGAACACCTCTCCGGCCGCCGTTGAAGGGCGGCTGCGGAACGTTGAGGCCTGGTCTTGCTTCCTGATCGACGTGGGTGAGGTCACCAAGGCCGGGCACGAGCGCTACGACTTCAAGATCATCACCTCGAAGCACGTCCGGACCTCCCGGATCGCCGTCCGATGGCATCCGCACCAGTCTTCGTTCACGTGGACGGCGCTGAAGGGCCCGTCGTTCGAAGGAAGCATCCGGTTGCTCGAGCACGACGGTGGCTGGACCCGGCTGAACGTGGCCGTGACCTGCTGGCCCGAGGGCTTCGTGGCCAATGTGACCGACCTGATGATGCCCTCACGGCACCGTTCCGGCATCGATGAGGCGGCCCTGCGCCACCTGCTCGAAGACGTGCCCGAGTCACTGACCAGCGATTCTCAGCCAGGCCGGGCATGACTCTGACCCGATCCTGACCTGACCGTGCCTGATCCGGCCGCCGCTGATCCGATGAATCGCCTGATCGTGATCGGCTCGGCCAACGCCGATCTGGTCGTCCCCGCAGCCCGGCGCCCGGCCGGTGGCGAGACGGTTCTGGGCGGCGCTCTCACCGTCCACCCGGGTGGCAAGGGCGCCAATCAGGCCGTCGCCGCCAGTCGGCTCGGTGGCCAGGTCAGCTTCATCGGCCGGGTCGGCGGCGATGCTCACGGCGTTCTATTGCGGGATTCCCTGCACAGCAGCGGCGTCGACACCACGCATCTCCTCACCTCGGCAACGGCGACTGGCGTGGCGATGATCACCGTGACGCCGGACGGTGAGAACAGCATCCTGGTGGCTCCCGGTGCCAACGGTGACCTTGCTCCCGGTGACCTGGACAACGCGTCCGGCTTGTTCGTCGCCGGAGCCGTGGTGGTCATGCAGCTCGAGATACCGCAAGCCGTGGTCGACCGGGGGGTTGCGCTGGCCCGTCACAGCGACGCCCGGGTGATCCTGAACGCCGCTCCCGCACGGCCGCTGCCCGGCCCGGTGCTGGCGGCCGCCGATCCACTGATCATCAACGAGACCGAGGCGGCGTTCTACCTCGGCGCCGTCGGGGAGACCATGAGTCCCCCGGGAAGCGTTCTCGCTGAACGGCTTCGAGCCCTGGGCGCCCGCAGTGTCGTGGTCACGCTCGGGCCCGGCGGGGCGTTCGTGGCCGAAGCCGGCGGCGCCTGCCAGGTCCCGGCCACGCCGGTCGGCGTGAGCGACACGACCGGTGCGGGCGACTCGTTCGTCGCCGCGATCGCGGTCGAATTGTCTCGTGGCGCAGAGCTTTCGGCTGCCGCCGGTGTTGCCGTGGAGGTGGCCGCCGTGACCGTCAGCCGGCCGGGAGCCCAGTCGTCCTTCCCCTGGCGAGCCGAACTCGAACGACCGGAAGGCTGACCGCGCCCAGGCAGGCCAGTACGTCCGCGTTCCCCGGCGACTCGCTCAGTAGTAGCCCAATCTGGCCAATGGCTCGACCAGTTCGCGCTCCTCGTAGGACAGATGGGACAGCAGGGCGTCACTCAGCAGATCGACGGCCGCCCGGAGCTCGGCCTGACCTCCCGGCCTGCTCACGAAGGCGACCAACGCCTGATCAACGCGTTCCAGCACGTCATGGATCACCCGGTGTTCATACTCCAGCCGATCGATCACTGGCGCCAGGTCCGGATCGGCGGCGCGCAGATGCGGAAACATGGACTGGTCCTCCAGGGTGTGATGCGTGGTGACCACCCGGCAGTAGGACTGGCAGAAAGTGCCTGCTGTCCAGTTGTTCTGGCGCATCGTCATGTCGTTGATGGCCGAACGGGCCGCGCCCGCGCTCAGCCGGCCACTGGTCACCTGATCGATGATGTCCCGGACCTGAGCCAGTTCCGATCGCAGATGGTCGTGTACATCGATCAGATGCTGTCCGGCCGCCTGCTCGTGCGTGCCGTAGATCTGGCCGGCGGTGGCCGGAGCGACGGCGGGCCGCTGGGTCTCGTCCCATACCCTCTCGTCGCTGAACCGATGCCCATCGTCTGGAGTCGGGACCGCTCGCAGGCCGGCCTGTGCCCCTGGATCAGTTCCGGCTAGATCGCCGGCCTCCACCGGCTCAGCCAGCCGGACGGCGCGAGCGAGATCGTCCTCCGGAGCCAGTGCGGCCGATTCTCGATGCGCGGCAACCATTTCCCGGACGGCGGGCGCGACTTCAGCGGCGAACCGCCGAATGTCGTCCGGATCGTCGCTGGCCAGGATGAACGTGCCGACTCCCTCCCCCACGCAGAGGTCCGCCAGTTGTTCGGCCCACAGCTGCGGCGGTCCCTGTAGAAACTCCCGGCCGGAGGAGCTGAACCGGCCAGCCAGGTTGTACAGCCGCCGCACCTCGGCCGGTGCACGTCCAGCCGCCAGCGCGGCATCGTCGATCCGCTTGTTCGCCTCGCCCAGCGCTTCGGGGGCCAGGTACGAGCTGCTGGGCAGCCATCCGTCGGCCAGCCGTCCGGTCAGCTCCAGCATGCGTGGCTTGTAGGCACCCACCCAGATACCGATCGGATGCGCGGGCCGGGGGCCGGGATGAACCCCCCGGACCTGATGGAACTGGCCGGGCACCGAGACCGAACGCTGATCGGTGTCCCAGATCGCCCGGATCACCTGAATGGCTTCCTCGGTGGCCAGCACGCTGTCTCCCGGGCTCAGCCGGCGGCCACCCATTGCGGCGATCGCCTCCCAGAACGCGCCCGCACCCCGCCCGCGTTCGACCCGGCCGCCGGGCCGCTGGGCCTGGCTGGCCGCGGCCCGGGCCAGCACGGCGGGAGGACGCAGAGGAAGGTTGACCACGTTCGGGCTGATCCTCAGCGTGGTCGTGCGCGCAGCCACGACACTGAGCAGGGTCCAGGTGTCCAGGAACTGCGCCTGATACGGGTGGTCCTGAAACGTGGCCAGGTCCAGCCCGGTCGCTTCGGTCAGCTGAGCCAGCGCGATCACCTGGCCGGGGTCTGCGGCCCCCGGGGTGAGGAAGGTCCCGAACACCAGCTCGTGTCCATAGTCGGTCATGACGAGGATTGTCCCCGGCCGGCCTGTTCGGGCCGCACACCGCGCCCGATGAACCGGGCCGGCAGGACCTGCAGAGCCGGGAACCGGCGCAGCAGAGTCAGGACGGCGGGGGCCTTGACCGTGGTGTCCGGGCCGGAGTTCAGCACCCTGGCGACCAGAGCCCGCTGCGCGATCCGCTGCGCGATCTGGGTGATCGCGGCTGGGAGCTGGCGGCGGCGTTGCACCGCAGCCAGATCCTGATCGGTCAGGTCGCCGCCGGCCAGCTTGGGACCGAGCATTCTGGCCGCGGCCACGGCGTCCTGGATCGCCAGGTTGATCCCGACCCCACCGATCGGTGACATCGCGTGGGCGGCGTCCCCGATCAGCAGCACACCAGGTGCATGCCACCGCCGGAGCCGGTTGATCTGCACGGTGAGCAGCCTGACGTCGCTGTCGAAGGATCTGATCTGCTCAGCTGGGCGAGCCAGTCCTGGCTGCAGCCGGGCGATCCGAGCCCGGAAAGCTCCCAGGCCGGCCGAGACGACCTGACCGTATCCGCCCTTCGGCACGACCATGGCGCATTGCAGATAGTCGCCCCGGTCGATGGTGATCATCAGTCCGGCGCCATTGGCGCGTAGTTCGAGCCCACCGGCGGCCTCAGACGGCTTGGCCAGCCGGAACCACAGGACGTCCATCGGCGCCGCGTACTCCGCCGGAGTGAGGCCGAGATCGCGCACGATCGTGGAGGTCCGGCCATCGCAGCCGACGGTGAGCGTGGCCTGGATATCGAAGGCCTGAGCCGGATCTGGTTCCCCGGCAGCGTTCCTCGGCACCGCCCGGACCCCGGCCACCCGCCCGTCCGGGTCGCGCAGAACCTCCGTCGCCTCGGTCGAGAGCAGCAGACGGAACGACGGCTCCTGCTCGCCCGCTTCGGCCAGCATGTCCAGCAGATCCCACTGGGGCACCAGCAGCAGATAGGGGTGCCGCCCGCCGAGCCGGGTGAAGTCGGCCACCGGGAAGGTGCCGTCGTCGAAGGCCGCGCTCATCCCGGTGACCCGCCGGGCTGGCAGTCGCGCGACCTGCTGGGAAAGTCCGAGCTCGTCCAGGACGTCGAGGGTGGAGGGGTGCACAGTGTCACCGCGGAAGTCGCGCAGGAAGTCGGCGTGCTTCTCCAGCACGGTCACGCCGATGCCCTGCCGGGCCAGCATCAGGCCGAGCATGAGACCGGCCGGTCCCCCGCCGGCCACGCACACGGTCGTTCTCATAACCGGTCAACCATAGACAGCATGATGGCGTGCCATCGGCTGCGTGCCTCATCATGAGACGTGAGCCAGACGGGATCCAGCGAACCGGGCTGGCCGCTGCTTCCTCTGCTGGAGGGGCTGGACGCCGGCGGGCTGAGGTTCCTGCTGGCCAGCCAGCGGGAACTCGCGTCCACCAATCTGGGCATCATCCCCGGCCATCCCCGCGGCGCGATGCCGCTGAACTACGTAGCCATGCTCCGTTACGACGCGCCCGGTGGCCGTTGGCGGGACATGCCCGGTTCCGGTCCGCTGGCGCAGGCCCTGCTCGATGCCGGAGCCCCGCTCGAAGGTTTGCCGGACGACACTGAGACACCACTGATCACCGCCGCCAGTTACGGAGACGCCGAGGTGGCTCGGGTGCTGATCAAGGCCGGAGCGAATCTGGAGGCGGTCTCCGCCCCCGAGGCCGGAGGGGTGCCGGACGCCAGTGCGCTGGTCCACGCCGCGGTGTTCGGCAACACCGGCGTCCTGAATCTGCTGGTTCAGGCCGGAGCGACGGTGCCTACGATGGTGATCGCCGCGGCCGCTGGTGATCTGTCCAGCTGGAACCTGGCCCGCGCCAGCGACATCGACCGTATCCTGGCCCTGATCATGGCCGCGGATCACGAAAGGCTGGACGTGATCGACCAGCTGCTGGTGATCGGCACGCCGATCGATGCCGCCGACCCGGAATGGCAGCGGCATCCGCTGCGGCTGGCGGCATCGAACGGCCGGGCGGGCAGCGTTCAGCATCTCCTGTTCCGGGGCGCCGATCCCCAGCTGCGGGACGATGACGGGCACACCGCTCTCGAGCTGGCCCGCAGTGATCGGCTGACCCGGGCCGCCTCGGAGCAGCCTGGCTATGACGACGTCGAGCGGTTGCTCGGCCAGGTTTCAGGCCACGCTCCGGAGCATCCTTCAGACTGATCGCGCCAGCAGCCGGGCCTCGGCCCCGGCTGGCAGTCCCACCGGCGGCCGATCCGGGCGCACAGGCGGATCACGCGGCAGCGACCGCATCCAGTCCCAGGTGTCCTGCACGGTCTGGCGCACCGGGCGGCAGCGCAGGCCCGCCGCGAGGGCCTTCGACACGTCGTTGCGGTGAACGGCGTCGTACATCTCGCCCGGCGATGCCCAGATCGGCAGGTCCGTCCACGGTTCGACTCCTGCCTCGGTGATCGCCTCGGCGCTCAGCCATCGAAATCGGGCGCTCGAACCGGTGACCTCGGCGCAGACCTGCAGCAGCTCGGCGGTGGAGGTGAAGCCGGTCGGGCTGATCGTGTTGAAGGCGCCTTCCCGCTGGCCAGCGGACATGTCGAGTATCCATCCGGCCAAGTCGCGGACGTCGATGTACTGCAGTCCGAGATCCGGCGGGCCCGGCGCAGGCACGTCTCCGCCGTCCGCGATCCGGCGCAGCCACCACGTCAGCCGGCCGATGTCCTCGTAGGGGCCCAGAATCAGACCGGTCCGGGCCAGCAGCGCCCGGCCACCGAAGGATTCCAGCACGGCCAGTTCAGCCCCGCGCTTGGCCTCGGCATAAGGCACCGCCATGCCGTGACCCTCGGATCCGGCCGCCGGATCGGCATCGACCAGCGGGGCAGCCTCGGTGCTGCCGGCCTCGGCGGGCCACTGGTACACCGACTGACTGGAGACGTAGGCATAGAACCCGGCCCGCCGAGCCAGCGCGCGGGCGCTGTTCTGGACCGCGTACGGCGCGGCACTCCAGGTGTCAGCGACGACGTCCCAGGTCTGTGACCCCAGCGCCGCCAACCCATCGGGCCGGGTCCGATCACCGGTCAGAACGGTTGAGCCGGGCGGACTTTCCCGCCGTCCGCGGTTCAGGACCGTGACATCGGCGCCACGCCGGAGCGCTTCCTCCACCAGGGCGCGCCCGGCGAACCCGGTCCCGCCCAGAACCAGCAGCCGCACGGCTCGACCCTACTGCCCAGCGATAGCGGGGAGCCCCAAAGACATTCTGCTGTGGGCAGATCGACGCCTACGGCACTCCGGGACCGGGGCAGCTCCGCCCAGGCAGCAGGATCGGGCCAACTTCACGAAGCCGGTTGGCCCGGGCCAGATCCATCAGTACCGCAGTCGCCTCGGTCGAACTTTCCCCGGTGGCCGACATCCGGGCGGCGATCAGCCCGGCCACGATCGGGGTGGAGAACGATGTCCCGCTCCACTTGGCCCGGCCGCGGAACTCACGTGGCTTGCCCTTGTCCGGCTCCCACTTGCAGACATACGGGCCGGTCGCGAAGGCGTTGATCAGATCCTCACCGGGCGCGTAGACGTCGACCCAGCCTCCGTAACCGGTGAAGTCGGCTCGCTTGGTCCAGTCGGTACCCAGGGCCCCGACGCCCAGCACCGAACGGGACGCGGCCGGGTACTTGCGCTTCCGGTTACCCTCGTTCCCGGCCGGAGCCAGCACCGTCAGCCCCTTGGCCGGAACTACGTAGTCTTCGAAGACCGCGTCAAAACCTAGTAATGACAGTTCTTTTCGGGTATCAGCGGCGAAGCAGAAAATCACGATGTCCGGGTTGCGCTGCAATCCCTCGGCGAACTGGCTGGCCAGCTCGCTCTCGTAGGCCGAACCGCCGTGCTGCACACCTCGTTCCACGTACACGTCGGCCTCGGGCGCGATCGTCCGCAGACACCCGGCTGAGAAGGTTCCATGGCCGGTGTACTCGAGGATCTCACCGCCCGGACCATAGGGATCGACGTCCCCCTGCACCCCAGACAGCCAGGGGCTGGGGCCGGCGGCGTTCTCGATCAGCCCGGTGTCGATCACGCTGACCAGCACCCCCTTACCGGTGCAGTGCCCGCAAGTGCAGGCGTCCGCGGCCGGCTCTGGGAATGGCGATACGCCGTCGGGGACCTCGTCCGGTTCCGTCGCTGAGCAGGAGTGACTGGCCGCGGTCAGCACATGATCGGGCCGGGCGACCCCGAGTCCGAGGTTGGGATCCAACTCGTCCAGCACCTCTGGCAGCCGCGGCTCGGCCACCCGGGAGTTGTCCAGCCCGCTGCTGAACTGGAGCAACTGGAAGCCGGGCATCTCCCGCCGCACCTGGATCCGGGGCTCGGGCTGCTGCGGCTGGCCGTCTCCGGTCCGGGTCCAGCTCTCGGCATTCCGCTCGTTGTGGGCCCGCAGGAAACCATTCAGTTCGCGGCCCACCCTGACTGAATCCCCGAGCCGGGTCAGCACATGGCCGCGGCGGTAGATGAACCCGTAGCTCCGATCTTCACGCCAGTTAGGGTTGTCTACTTCAGCGTCATCGTGGTTCTGCAGAATGTGGTCAATCTGATCGGGCATTGCGCGTGGATCGGCCATGACTTTCTTCCCCTTGGATGCGGCTGCGACGTGGCAACGATATGACGAAGATCATCTCTGATGATCAGAGGCCGGTGATCGTGGAGCCGGCCCGGTCGCCGGCCTGGGATCCCGACCGGCTGCTCGCCCTGGCCCTGTCCCGCCCGGCCGAGGCGGTGGCACAGGCTCGGGAGGTGCTGGTGGGCCGCCCGTCCCCAGAACGGGCATCGGTGGCCCATCAGGCCATCGGGCTGGTACTGCGCGACTTCGGCGACATCCGTGAGTCCATCGCCGAACTCCGTACGGCGCTGCGGTTCGCCTCTCGGGCAGGGGTTTTCGAGCGTCAGGCCGACGTGCGCGCGACTCTCGGAGTGGCCCTGGTCAAAGCCGGGCGGACCCGGCGTGGCCTGGACCTGCTCGAGCAGGTGATCAGCGACAGCCGGACCACCGGCGTGCTGGCCGGCCGGGTGCTGATCCGGCGCACCCATGTGCTGTCGATCCTCGGGCACAACCTCGAAGCGCTGCGGGATGCCCGGCAGGCGGTCCATGTGCTCTCCCGGGCCGGGGATCCGGCCTGGGAGGCCCGCGCGCTCTCCTTCCGCGCCGACATCTACCTGGCCATGGGCCTGATCCGGCGGGCCGACGACGACTACCAGCGGAGCGAGCAGCTGTTCGTCAAGGCCGGTCAGCAGCTCGAATACGCCGACCTCCGGCGGGCCCGGGGCGCCGCCGCTTTCGGTCGCGGCGACCTTCCTGCCGCGCTGGCGCTGCTGGACGACGCCACCCGACTGGTGGACGAACTCGGCGTGCTGGAGCCGGAGCTGTTCGTCAACAAGTGCACGGTGCTGCTGGCGGCCGGGCTGTTCCGGGACGCGGTGGCGGAGGGCGATGCGGCGCTGCGCCGGATCGAAAGCGAGCGCGGTTCGGCGACCTGGCGGGCGGAGCTGCTCAACGTCGCCGCGCAGGCCGCGCTGGCCGCCGGGGATCTCGGCGTCGCCCAGCAA
>CALMAR010000156.1 GCA_937859855.1 uncultured Kineosporia sp. | reverse complement strand
CTGGCCAGCACCGCGTCGGCGGTGCGGCGTCCCGATACCAGCGCGCCCTGGATCGCCGAGGTGTCCCGGTGATCTCCGGCCACGAACACGCCGTCCGCCAGCTGAACGCTGCCGCGTGCTGGCGGGCCGCCTGACCGAGCACGCCCCGGTACAGATCATTGGACAGCAGCCGCCGGGCCGCATCGGTGAAGGCGCCGAGGTCGTCCTCGACCAGCACCCCGGTTCGGCCGTCGATGATCGATTCCGACAGGCCGCCCGCATTCCGGTAGGCGACGGCGGGGACTCCGTGGCTGGCGGCCTCGACCACCATCAGTCCCCAGCCCTCTTTGACGGAGGGAGCCAGCAGCAACCAGGACCGCGAGAGCAGCGCCTCCTTCTCCGGCTCGTCGACGAACCCGGTGAAGCGGACCTGACCGGTCACTCCCAGGCGTTCGGCGGCCGCCTCCAGCTCCGGCCGCCACCAGCCGTCGCCGATCACGGTCAGGGTCAGCCCCGGGAACTCGGGCCGCAGCGCGGCCAGCACCTGCATGGCTTGCTCGACCCGCTTGTGCGGGACCAGCCGTCCCAGCACGACCAGGCTGGGGCGGGCACTCCGGTGGGCCGAAGGACCGGCCAGTGGGCGGGTGCCGTTGTGCACCACGGCGATCGCCTGCTCGTCCACCCCCAGCTGGGCCAGCTCCCGCCGGGTCACCTGCGAGACCGCGACGTACTGGCAACCCCGGTGAATCCGGGGGGAGATCTGCGACTCCAGGAACCAGCCGAGCCGGGCCAGCCGAGGGCCGAAGACCACCTCCCACTGCTACCGGTGCACGTGATGGACCAGGACCAGCACCGGGCAACCGGCCACCAGCCGGGCGAAGAACGGGATGCCGTTGTGCACGTCGATCACCACGTCCGGGCCGCGGCCGGTCAGCCGCTGCCCCAGCAGGGTGCCCAGGGCGCGGAGGTAGACGCTGAACCGGCCGCCCGCGTGCCGGAACAGGATGCCGTCGCGGCGCACCCGGCCGGGGACGCCGGCGTGACGCGAGCACAGCACTTCCACCCGGCAGCCGTCGGCGCCCAGATCGGCGCCGCTCCGCTCGATGTACCGCTCCGAGCCGCCGCCCTCCGGGTGGGTGGTGTCGCGCCAGTTGAGCACGGTCACCCGTAGCGGTCTTGTCTGCATCTGGTCCAGATCTCCGGGATAAGGTGCGGCGGTGCAAGGAGTGGTTCCGGCGCAGGGCAGCCTAATGCGCAGTGTTACCCTGTTACGGGCCTTCACGTCCGAACAGACCGATCCGGACCACTTCTACTCCACCCTGGCCGCCGACACCGTTCGCGAGGTCGGCCAGTACGCCAGCCTGCCGGGCGCGGCGATCGTGGACGTCGGTGGTGGTCCCGGCTATTTCGCGGACGCATTCCGGGGGGCCGGAGCGCGTTACGCCGGAATCGATCCCAGCGCCGGGGAGCTGACCCTGCGCGGCGATGCTCCCGACGGGTTCGTCCGGGCGTCCGGGCTGCAGCTGCCGCTGGCGGATCGCAGCCTCGACCTGTGCCTGTCCAGCAACGTGCTCGAGCACGTTGCGGCGCCGGAGGTGATGGCCAGCGAGATGCTGCGGGTGGTCCGCCCGGCAGGCGTGGTCTGGCTGTCGTGGACGCTGTGGCTCGGCCCCTGGGGCGGGCACGAGACCTCACCCTGGCATTACCTGGGTGGCCGGCGGGCGGCCGATCGATACTCGGCCCGGCACGGACGACGGCCCAAGAATGATTACGGGGTATCCCTTTTCGCTTGTTCGGCCGGCCGGATGATTCGCTGGGCCAAGCAGCAGCAGCGGGCCGGCGCCGCCGATATCCTGGCCATCCGGCCCCGCTATCACCCGGATTGGGCGGTCTGGATCGCCCGGCTCCCGGGGCTTCGTGAGGTTGCGAGCTGGAACATGGTGATCGTGCTGCGGCGACGTCCATGACGACGGTCGATCAGGCCGCACCGGCGCTGGCCCGGCCTGGTCCACCCACGTCCGCTGATCCGCCGCTGGATCAACGCACCAGGCACCGGCTGCATCTGTTCACGGTCAGCGTCGCCCTCACGGTGCTGGCGTTCGTCCAGCAGCCGGGGCGGATCGCACCGGACACCAAGGCCGACCTGAGCATCGACCCCGTGCACTTCCTGCTCCGGGCCTGGCATCTGTGGGAACCGCTGGGTGACTCCGGCCAGCTGCAGAACCAGGCCTACGGCTACTTCCTGCCGATGGGCCCGTTCTACGCCGTGGGCCACCTGCTCGGCCTTCCGGCCTGGGTGGTGCAGCGCGCCTGGTGGGCCACCGTGCTGCTGGTCGCCTTCCACGGCATGTACCGGCTATGCCGGGCGTTCGGCACCGGAACCCATGCGCTGCAGGTGATCGCCGCACTCAGCTACGCCCTCAGCCCCCGTATGATCACTGAGGTCGGGCCGGTGAGCATCGAAGCGTGGCCGATGGCGATGGCGCCCTGGGTGCTGCTGCCGCTGATCCGCACCCGGCCCGGCGGTGAGCCGGTGGCCGCTGCCCGCTCCGGCCTGGCCATCGCGCTCTGCGGCGGGGTCAATGCGGTCGCGGCCGGCGCCGTCCTGCCGCTGCCGGTGTGGTGGCTGATCACCCGGCAACGCAGCCCGCTCAGGCGCAGGCTGGCCGCCTGGTGGGCTGCCGCCGTCCTGCTGGCCACCTTCTGGTGGCTGGCTCCGCTGATTCTGCTGGGCCGGTACAGCCCGCCGTTCCTGGACTGGATCGAGAGTGCGGCGGTGAGCACCTCGAAAGCGTCCCTGCCTGCGGCGTTCCGGGGCACCACTCAGTGGGTTGCCTGGTTCAAGCTGCCGGAACCGATCTGGCTGGCGGGCTGGTCGGTGCTGTCCTCACCGGTGGGCATCCTGCTCGGCTGGCTGCTGATCGCGGTCAGCCTGCTGGGCCTGATCCGGGCCGACATGCCGCATCCCCGATTCGTCCTCGGCGCCGCCATCGGTGGCCTGGTGCTGCTCACTCTGGGCCATACCGGTCCGCTGACTGGAGCGTGGGCCCAAAGTGTGCAGGGCTTCCTGGACGGCGCCGGCGCGCCGTTGCGGAACACACACAAGTTCGACCTGGTGCTGAGGATCCCGCTCACGCTTGGCCTGGCTCATGGGATGGCCCGGATCCGGCTACCGGCGGCCCGGCTACCCGCCTGGGCGGCCGGGCCGCGGGCGCTGGCGTTCGTGATCAGCTGTGCCCTGGTCGGCCGCGCCCCGCCCGCGCTGGGGGGCCACATGCCACCCGCGGGGCCCGTCACCGCCCGGCCCG
>CALMAR010000155.1 GCA_937859855.1 uncultured Kineosporia sp. | reverse complement strand
GGCCGAGGTCCTTGAGGTGTTCCTGCAGTTCCGCGGCTCGTTCAGCGCGGGCTTCGGCCTGTTCGGGTGGCTCAGCTTCGGCTTCGGCCTGGGTGGCGGCGGCCTGCAGCCGGGATTCCTCGGCAAGTTCGGCTCGGGTGGCCGTGAACCGTTGCTCGACCGTGCCGGCGCCGAGGGAGACGGCCCAGTCCCGGACGGCCTTGACGAGCCGGGTCAGGACGTCGGCTGCAGCCAGGTTGATCGGCAGCGGTGAGACGGCGGCCCGGGCGGTGGAATCGGATGCGCCGGTGGTCACTGCCTGGCGGGTGACGGTGATGGCGAGCTGGTCCAGCAGCCATGGCACATCGGCGAGGTTGTTGAGGGCCACATTGGTGCATGCCGAGCAGGGCAGGCCGTTCGCTGTTGGGGTGTGGCAGTAGGGACAGGTTGCGGCGGAGGGCTTTTCGGTGACGCTCGGCATGAGCCGATGGTGCGAGGGGCCTGCGTTCGGACTGGCGTGGTCTGATTAGGGCGTGTCGTCGTGATCGATCGGATTCGCCCTGCGCTTCACATCGGCGACCTGCACGGATCCGATTTAGCTACACAGGCTGCATCCGAAACGTAGCAAGCGTGGTCTTGCCAGCCTGGGTGCCCCCGGAGACCAGGATGTTCAGGCCAGCCGCGACCGAGGCGGCCAGGAACTGGGCCGCCTGCGCGGTCAGCGTGCCCAGGGTGACCAGGTCGTCCAATGAGTCCGCGCGGATCAGGAACTTGCGGATGTTCACGGCCCAGAACGACTTGGTGATATCCGGAATGACCACGTGCAGCCGTGAGCCATCCGGCAGCATGGCGTCGACGAAAGGAGTGCTGAGGTCCACCCGGCGCCCGGATCCTTTCAGCATCCGCTCGACCAGGTCGCGCACGTCCTGCTCGGTCAGGATGGTCGTGGTCAGTTCATTGACCCCGGCACGAGAGTGCATTCCCCGGTATGGAAGACCGAGGTCTCCGGCATGACCACCACGACGACGAACACAGACAAGCCCACCCGCCCCGTGCGAGCCGTGATCTACATCCGCCTGTCTCGTTATCGCGGCGAGGACGTCGACCCATCTACCTCCCTGGAACGCCAGCAAGCGGCGTGCGAGGCGTACTGCCGGGCCAACGGCTGGGAGATCATCGAGGTAGTTGCCGACAAGAACGTCAGCGGCTACGTGAAGGGCAAGCGACTCGAGCGCGAAGGGATCAAGCGCGTCATCGAGCTGCTGCCGCACGTCGACCGCGTGGTGTTCACCAAGCTGGACCGGCTTGCCCGATCGGTCAGCGACTTCTACCGCCTGCACGAGATCGCGGACGGCCACAACGCCGCGCTAGTGGCGATCCGCGATGGCATCGACATGTCATCCCCGATGGGAAAGATGATCGCCACGATCTTGGCAGCATTCGCCGAGTTCGAGAGCGCTGTCATCTCGGAACGGACCCGCGACGGCAAGGCGTTCGTAAGCAAGATCGGGCGCTACGTCGGTGGTCAGGTCCCGTTCGGATACCGGGTCATCGACAACCCGGAGGGCAAGGGCCGCGTACTCACTGTTGACGACGACGCCGCCAAGATGATCCGTGACGCCGCGAAGGACATCCTCATCGACAAGCCAGCAACCAGCGCCTACGCCATCGCCACTCGCTGGAACCAGGCCAGGACCGACGGGGAGCGGTGGACACAGAGCAACGTCGCACGGGTACTACTGGGCGACGCCGTGTGTGGCCGCAAGGCATGGCCCGCCATCCTGGACGACGACACTATCCTTCGCCTTGCCGCCAAGCTGTCACCTAAGGCCGCACCCCGGCTTGGCGTGCGGCGTCCGGAGCGTCTGCTCAGTGGATTTCTACGGTGCTCGTCCTGCGATGGTCCGCTTCAGGTCGGGACCAACGGCAACCGGTACAGCGACGGCCGCCCGCGTGTTCCCGTGACTGGTTACACCTGTCGTCGTCCAGGCTGCACCAAGAAGGTCAGCGTGTCGGCTGATAATGCCGAACGGCTGATCGGACAGTGGTTCCTTGACAAGCACGGGGACGACTACGAAGCCCGCCAGGTAGTGCGGCCCGGTGCCGACGTCCGAGAGCTGACGTGGCAGGCCGAGATTGATCAGGTCGCGGCACAGATCGGCGTGGCCGCCGCCAACGGCGGCAAGCTGGACGAGTTGCTTCGGGAACTCGAGGAGCTGCGCCGAGAGCTGGACCGCATCCAAGCCGAGCCGGTGAAGCTCAGCACACAATGGGTCTGGAACTCACGGACCAATGGGCAGCGATGGGCGGCGGCGGACGTGCAGGAACGTCAGGACATGCTGCGCTCAGAGATCGTGGGCATCAGCGTCCGTCCGGGACGGCCGGGACGGCGACTCCGCACTGTGGAGGATCTGCTCGAGCGGTTCGCTATGGAGTTCCAAGATCAGGAGCGGGTCGCATAGTGATGCCAGCACCGGCATCACTCATTGCTGCCGCGAGGCAGCGTCCGTGTTTCGTCGCGCCAGTCCCTGGCGGCCACCATGCGGCCCTGATCGTCGGTGGCCGCATCGCGTAGGTGGCGCGGGATGAAGGCTGGCCGGTCAGGATCGACGGCGATCTCGGGCACCGGCTTGGTATCGCGCTGGGCCTTGAGCTGCTTGCGGGTGACCACGCGCATCGGCGCTCCACCGCTTCGGGATCCGCGCATGTCCCCACGGTAGCGAGCGGCGGATGACATTCGCGGCAGCCGGTGCCGATCACCCTGCGGACAAAGATGTGCCCGGCAGGCCACCAACCCGCCGGGCACAGCGACCCCCACCACCAAGTAAGAGTCAGGCGCTCCCCTGTCAGAAGGAACGATGATGAGCCTATCGGCCGCCGGGCTGCCGGAACCAACTGGGTCCAATGTCGTCCCGCTTCGTCGCCCGGTCGCCGCGCCCGAGCGGAATCCCCATAAGAGGTCGCCAGGCATCACCTTTCGCAAGTTCATCGCGTACAGCACCGAGGCGCTCGAGCTGGAGGCGCTGGATCCGGCCAGCGGTGACCCGCTGCACCGTCGGATCAAGTCTCTGGCCGAGGCCCGCTGCAACTTCGTCGGTCATGCCCACTTCGCCGAAGGTCAGCTCGGCCGTGAGCTGGTCACCCTGGACCGCAGGACAGGTGACCTGCGGCCTGCCCCGGCGAACCGGCTCAGCGAAGCTCTGGCCGAGGCCCGCGCGCGCGGGTGGATCGCTGAAGGCTCGGTACCGACGCTGGTGATCGTGCCTCTGGAGCGGGCGCAGCAGGGGCGTGGTGCTCGCATGTGCCCGACGTGCCGGATGGGCCGGGTCGGTGGCTGAGTTCCGGAAAATGCGGAAGTCACTTCCGGAAAAACCGGAAGTGATCAAGCTGCGACCTGCGGCGTTCCAGATTGCTCTTTGCTCTAGTCATTGCGCGTCCTCGAGCGTCGTTGCGGGTGTCGATGGTGGCGGGCATCTAGAGGTCGCTCCGATGCTGATGATCAAGAAATGTTGGCCGGGGGTGGTGGTCGCCGGTAGGCGTCCACCCCCGGCGGAAGGTGTGGCCTGCCTCGCGGTCGGCGAGCCACGATGAGCGACCCGGCTGCCCTCGCCCGGCTGGCCGCTGCTGTCCTCGAGGCCCGCCGCCGACGCGGGATGGTGCCCACCATCACCAGCCCGTCCGAGCGGCTTGGAGGTTCCCAGCTTCCGGCCGTAGGCCGCGAGGAGGACGCTGATGATCGGTGCTGGCACCGGTACGACTCGGGGCATCGCTGCGCGCGCGAGACGGAAGCCGGGCAGATGTTCTGTGCTGGTCACACTCGGGCGTAGCCGGTGCCGATGATCGGCCAGTGCTGGCAACGCGGTTCGCGCATCTGACTGATGAGCAGGAGCGCACCATTGCGGGCGCAGGGGCGTTCGCTGAGGTTCATCGGGGATCAGATCGGGCGGCATCACTCGATCGTGTTCACCACGTTGCAGCGCCTCGAGGTCGACTGGCGTTGCCCGTCCTGCGATCGGCCGAAACCCTCGGTGGAGATCCTGCGGCGACGCAGCGGTCTGCAACCGTGCGAGGACTGCCGCCGGGCTGGCGTGCAGATGAGCGGCGGGGGCCAGCCTGCGGCGCAGGGTGTCCACCAGCGGCGGGCGTGGTCGCGCGCCGAGGTCGAGCAGGTGCTGAGCTGGCGCCTCGAGGGCGTGTCGCGCGCGGAGATCGCGCGCCGGTTGGATCGCAGCCTTCTAGCGGTCAAGCATGTCATCCGCAAGCACGGCGATGGGTTCGCTGAGGGTCAGGCAGGCCGGGCGTGGACAGCGCAGGACGACGCCGAGTTGATCAGCTACCGGCGAGCGGGTCTGACCTACGAGCAGATCAGCGACCGTCTGAGTGGCCGCAGCGTGGACGCGGTCGAGACCAGGCTGAAGCTGCTGCCGCCGGTCCGGTTGCCGTGCCCATCCTGCGGCCGGATGCAGTCTCTGGAGCCCGCGACGGCCCGAGGCCGCCGGGTCGACCGGCCCTGTCCGTCCTGCCGCGCGACAGCGGCGTCACTGGCCGGGCAGAAGCTGGAGGAGCCGATCGACATTGCCGCCGACCGTGCCGGACGTCTTGCTCAGCTTCAGCGGCAGATCGTGCGGTCCGGTCAGGGCAAGTGGACGCTGCACGGCTACCGCCTGCCCGATGTTCAGGAGTGGAACGACAGGTTTGATGTCGACCCGACGCTGATGGGTCGCATCCTGCACGACGTTGTGCTCGAGGCCCGCGAGAACGACCAGACGCGGCCGAAGGTGAGGCGGACCGGACGCCGTTCCAAGGAGTCCGGGCGCTTGGCTGAGATGGATCTCGTCCAGTACCTGCCGGCCCGGCTGGTTGAGTTGCTGCTGCCCGGCCTCGCCGACTGTCGTGCCGGGTCGTGGCGGATCAGCGGCGGCAGCGCGGACGGCGAGGACGGCGGGCGGGTGTGATTCGCCGTGCCGTACGCCGAGGGCTCGAGTGCACCTGCTGCACCTTCCTTGTGGGCATCGCAACCTGTTCGGGATGCGGCAGGCTGACCGCTCGCCCCGTGGTCCCTTGAGCCACGGGGCGAGCGTCATTCCGGGCACCGTGGTGCCGACCACCAGCTCATGGCCTACATGCCGCGCCGGGGCGGGACAACGCGCGGATGGGCCACCCTGCGCCGTGCCGTGCTCGAGCGCGCCGGATGGGCCTGCGAGATCGTGGTCAGCGACGGCAGCCGCTGCGGGCGCCCGGCCGTGGTCTGCGGGCACATCACGCCGTATGCGATGGGCGGGGCGAACGTGCTGGAGAACCTGCGCGCCGAGTGTCGCAAGCACTCTGACAGCGAGGGCGGCAGGCTGGTGCACGCGCTCGGTCACGGCAACGCCGCCGCTTCGATGCCGGTGCGGGTGCAGCTCTGGTGATGCGCGATACCGCAACCATTCTGGCCGCCGAGTTGGGGCCCGACGTCATTCGCCAGCAGAACATAGAGCGAGACATCTAGCGTCCCAGCTCATGACTGACTTGACCGAGCATGAGTTGCGCATGCAGGCGATCGCGGTTGCGGGCGAGGCTGCCGCAGTCATCTGCGGGATCCTGCGCGGAAACGATGAGCTGATCGCCGATGCATTGCAAACGTGGGGTGGCATCACCGCTACCGATGGCGGGTCGAGCCCTAGAACGGCGCGAGCCATCGCAATGATCACGTTCATGACCGAGGTGATTCAAGGACGCGAGAGCGCAGAGGACGTCACGGATCTGCTGTATCCGATGCTCATGGGCGATCTGCAATCCGAGTAGCCGATGCCCGATGCCGAGGTCATGGTGATGCGAGCTATCGAGTGTGCGCGCTGCCATCAGATCGGACGCCTGGAGCTGGGCGAGCGCGGTAGTGCGGGGCTGGACGAGCTGACGGCGACGGGTGGCCTGGTGTGTCGCGGATGCGTGACCGCTTACGAGGAGTGGATCATCCGGCAGCGCGGGATCGTGGGCTACGACGTGGCGCGGGATCGGTTCGCGGATGAGTGCGACTGACGAAACTCGCAGGTGAAACAGCAACTTTCGGCGCTCCGGGTTTCTTTCGCGGGCTGGCTTCTCCGCGCCGCCGCTGTCCTTCAACCCTCCCTCTGATCACGTTCGTTGAGCACCCGCTCGGCGAGATCGGCGGTGGCGCGAGCTGCACTATCGACCTCCAGCCGGTACCCGAACATGGTCAGTTCGATCTCACCCGCCGTGTCTCGCATGAGGGTGACGAGTCGCCCTGCCTTTCCTTGCTTCTGAAGGTTGCCCTCGCCCATCGTGTAGGCGTCCAGGTGGCTCACGATGTCGCGGACGTCCTTACCCTGCGGTACCTGGCGCTCGAAATCGGCGATTGCCTCATGGCTCTTGCCTAGCTCGAGCGCTGCTGTCTTCAGCACGCCTCCGATTGCGGCGGCGAACATCATGACGTCGGGTTGAGCCATCACCAGATCATCGGCTGCCATGATCCGATCGCGCTGACGGCTCACAGCTTCAGCCCAGGTAAAGATCCACTCGATGCCCGTCTGCCGCTCGTTCATCCGGCGACCGTAGCCAGCCATCGCGCATCGTCTGTTTCGCCGCGCCGAGAACCGACGTCGGCAGCATGGAACCGCGCGGCGACTTGGTGGGGAGCACGACGCCGCGCACGTTCACGGCGCCGCTGCGGAACCTGACGGGGAAGACGACCGAGGGTTTCGCGTTCGAGGAGTTCTGCGCGGAGATCGGCCGTCCGCTGACGCCGTGGCAGGCGTGGCTCGGGCGGGCGCTGCTGGAGCTGAACCCTGACGGCACGCTGCGGTTCCGTACCGCGCTGGTGCTGATCGCCCGGCAGCAGGGGAAGACCGAGGTTGCCGCGCTGCTGGCGCTCTACTTCCTGTACCGCCGCCGCTCGAGGCTGGTGGTCGGCACCGCGCAGACCCTCGACATCGCCCGCGAGTGCTGGCTACGCGCCGGGGACGTGATCGAGGACGCGCAGCACCTGGAGATGCCGACGATCCGGCGCGCGAACGGTCAGGAGGCGTTCCGGTTCAGCGACGGCCGCCGGTACCTGATCAAGTCGGCGAACCGGCGCACCCGTGGCCTGTCACCGGACCTGCTGATCGTGGACGAGCTGCGAGAACAACGCACGTTCGAGGCGTGGCAGGCCATGACCAGCATGATCCTGGCCCGCGAGGAGGGCATGGTGCTCGCCTTCAGCAACGCCGGGGATGACTCCTCGGTGGTGCTGATGGATCTGCTGGACCGAGGCCGGGCCACCGCGAATGATCCGCACTACACGGGTGACCTGTTCATCGCGGAATGGTCGGCACCATCCGGGGCTGCGCTGGACGACCGGGACGGCTGGCGGCAAGCGATGCCGAGCTTGGGCTTCACGGTCACTGAGCGCTCGGTTGCGGCGCTGCTGGCCTCGAGCACCCCCGCCAGCTTCCGCACCGAGGCACTGTGCCAGCACGTCGCGTCGATGGCCGATGTCGTGGTGGAGGCCAGCGCGTGGAACGCCTGCGCGGATCCGGCGCTGTCGTTCGACGGGCTGCGAGATCGTGTCGTGCTCGGCCTGGACGTCTCGGCCGAGCTGACCTCGGCGTCGCTAGTGGCCGTGGCGGTCACCGATGCCGGGACGGCGCGGATCGCGCTGCAACGCTACTGGCAGGGTCCGACAACCACGGTGCAGGTACGTAAGGAGCTGCCGGACCTGATCGCCCGGATAGGCGCTGCCCGGCTGGCGTGGCTGCCGAAGGGTCCGGCCGGGGCGCTGGCCGCGTTCCTGCGCAAGCTGCCAGCCTCCCGCGAGGTGAACGCGACCGAGGCCGTGGCCGCCGTGCAGGCGCTCGCCGATGAGATACGCGGTCGGCTGATCCAGCACGCGGACGACCCGACGCTGTCGCTGCACGTCATGGCCGCCCGGCGACGCAGCAGCGCCGACGGAACGGTCAGAGTGCAGCGCGCCGAAGGATCCGCGATCGACGGCCTGATGGCCACCGCCGCCGCGCTGCACGTCGCCCGCAGCGACAAAGCGCCGTCGTTCCAGTTGTTCTAGCTGTCCCACGCTTTCCAGATCTTGACGCTGGTCAGAATGAGTCTGAGCAGCCACTCCAGCCCCGGACCCCATTGAGGCACAGCCCATTGCCGAGGTGGTGTAACTGCCCGTGGCGAAACTCCAGCGGCACGGGCTGCCTCTTGCCGACGGTGCCTCCAGCGCCAGATCACGCCGCCGAAAGCTCCGCTGAAGACATGGTCATGACAGCCAGCCCCGTACCCCCGGACCGTCCTCGTGCAGGGACGAGGCTTTGCCAGGCTCCCAGCTCTGCCGCCGCACGTACGCCTGACCTTGATCAAGAACAACAAGGTCGGATAGATCGAGGCGAGGAACAGTGCGCCGGACGCATCGGAGTAGTGACTCTGGCGCAGGCTGGCGACTCCGGACAGGAGTAGAGCCACGCTGACACCAGCGCAGCCGAGATGGAACTTGCGAGGGTTGAGCTTCGTGGGTTGGGCGGTCATGGCCATGAGCTGAGAGTAAGCACGCGATTACCCAATTCCGGGCGTCCCACGCCGGTACGGATCCGGGCGTGTCGGGCGTGTCCGTTCCTTGCCGTGGGTCGCCGATCACCGATGCGTGCCGTGGTGGAGTCGACGCAGCGTTGAGCGCAGCGCGCAGCAGCGTGACATCACCACGGGCTCCAGCTTCAGCGAGTTGGTGACCGGGCCGGCCTCGGCCCCGTCGCGGCTGGTGGCACCGACCGGGGTGACGGTGTCGGAAGCAATGACTCTCGGCGCGGTCTACCGCGCGGTGTCGATCCTGGCGACGACGGCCTCGAGCTTGAGTGTGGCGACCCGTCGGGCCGGGAAGGACATCCGGGATCACTCGCTGATCCTTCAGCCGAGCCTCGAGATGACCCGGCGTCGGTGGATCGCGCAGAACGTGGTCAGCCTGGCCGTGACGGGTGAGGCGTTCTGGCGGTTGCAGCGGGCGAACGCGGATGACCCGGTGATCTCGTGTGACGTGTTGACGCCGGGTGCGGTGTCGGTCGATCGGGACACGCGGGATGCGCGGAAGCTGCGGTACGGCCACACCGACGCCAACGGCGAGCGGCAGGAGTTGGCGGACTGGCAGATCCGGCACCTGCGGCTGTTGGAGCTGCCGGGGCAGCTCCGGGGTGCAGGGCCGATCCAGGCCGCACAGGCTCAGCTACGCGGCGCGCTGGACCTGAGAAACCACGTCGGGCAGTGGTTCACCGGCGCCGGGGTGCCGACGGGTGTGCTGAAGACCGAGGCCGAGCTGACCTCGGTGCAGGCCGATGCGTACCGGGAACGCTGGGACGCCTTACAGGCCACGCGCGGCACGGCGGTGCTTGGCAACGGGTTGTCGTACTCGCCGATCCTGCTGTCCCCGGCGGATGCGTTGTGGATCGCGGGCTCGCAGATGCAGACCGCCGACGTGGCCCGGTTGTTCGGGATCCCCGCGCTGATGCTGGAGATCGCGTTGGAGGGCTCGAGCCTGACCTACACGAACGCGCGGGACATTGACGCGCTGTTCCTGCGCTCCACCCTGGCCGGGTACCTGGCGCCGATCGAGGACGCCCTGTCCGATCTGCTGCCGCGTGGCACCACCGCGCAATTCCGCTCTGACGAGTTGCTGCGGCTGGACGAGGAGAGCCTGATCGGCGTTCTGGCCACGGCGGTCGGATCGGGGCTGATGACCCGTGGTGAGGCGCGGTCCCGGATGGGGCTGGATCCCGACGTCATCCCGGACACCCCGCCGTCCCCCGTGCCGCCCACCGACCCGGCGCCACCGGCACCGCAGACACCGCAACCACCACGATCGGACGGCGCGGCAGCATGAGCGAGCTTGTGACCACGACCCTCGGCACCGTCGAGCACCGAGAGGTCACCGAGGCAGGCGAGGAGCGACGCGAGGTCTACGGGATCGCCTGCCCGTTCGACGCCTCGGCCGACCTCGGCAACGGCGTGCTCGAGCGGATCGCGCCGGGAGCGTTCGGCACACCGTCCGGGGTGACGCTGCGGGCCGAGGGTCACGCGAACGTCGTCGGTCGCGTGGTGGAGCTGACCGAGACACCGACCGGACTGCACTACCGGGCCGTGATCAGCAGGACGGCGGCCGGGGATGACACCTGGCAGTTGGTGAAGGACGGCGCATTGCACTCGGCCTCGGTGGGTTTCCTACCGGGCCAGTCCGGCACGGATCCGGACGGCACGATCGTGCGCCGTTCCGGGCGGCTGCTGCACGTCGCGCTGACCGGGGAACCGGCCTACCCCTCCGCGCGGGTGCTCGCATTCCGCGAGGCGATCACCGATGAGGACACGGTGACCAGCACGGACACCACCCCCGACACCTCGAGCACCGAGAAGGAAACGATGAGCACTGATCTGGACGTGGCCGGGGAGCTGGCGACGCTGCGCACCGAGCAGGAGAACCTCGAGCGGCGGGTGGCCGCGATGGCGGTGAACACCACCATTCCCAGCGCGCCCGCCTCGCGGCAGTACCGCAGCGCGGGTGAGTGGCTGAAGGCGATCGCAGCCGGTGATGACGCGGCCGTGGCGATCGCCAAGCGTGACATCTCCGGTGTCGTGACTGCCGAGGGTGTGCAGTACCGGGACTTCACCACGGTGGCCGATCAGGGTGCCGCGCTTCAGCATTCGTGGCTGGCGAGCAAGTTCAAGTTCGTGGACGACAGCCGGGTGTCGCTGTCGGCGTTCAGCCGGGGCAGCCTGCCGAGCACCGGCATGACGGTGGAGTACGCGAAGCTGGACCTTGCCGGTTCCACGCTGGCCGTGGCGCAGCAGGTCAACGAGGGCGACCTGCTGGCCTACAGCGAGATCCACATGACCACCGCCAGCGCGCCGGTGAAGACCTACGGCGGTTACGGCAGCATCTCCCGCCAGGCGGTGGAGCGCTCGCAGGTCAACGTGGTCGACACGCTCTATCAGGGCCTGTTGGCCAAGTACGCGCAGGTGACCTCGGCGGCGTTCAACACCGCGCTCGCGGCAGCGTCCACTGCCACCGTGGTCCGCGCCAACAGCACCGGCACGTCTACCGCTGCGCAGTGGGACGCCGCGATCGTCACGGCCATCGGCCAGCTCGCCTCCAGCGGCCTCGGTCTGCCCGCCGAGTTCATGCTGATTGACCTGACCACGTTCGCCACGCTGAAGGCGCTGCGGGTGTCTGACAACCCGTTCCTCGGCGTCGTCGGCGCGACCCCGCCCACCGTGGGCACCGTGTCGGTGCGGTCGCTGGCGGGCACCATCGACGGCTTGCCGGTGCTGGTCGACCCGACCCTGCCCGCCAACTCGGTGTATGTGGCCAACTCGGCGGCGATGCAGACGCTGGAGTCCGGCGGTCCGAACCGGCTCACGGACAGCGACATCACGCACCTGACGAACGACTACAGCGTGTACGGCTATCTGGCGTTCACCGCGCCGTTCGCCGCCGACGGCATCCGCAAGATCATCACGTCCTGACCTGGGCTGTCGCACAACGGTTCTCACACACAACGTCGATACGGGAGAGGAGGTCATGGTGGCGGTCTACGCCGAAGACCTCGCCGAGTACATCGGCGATCCCGCCGTGGCCGGCTCCCCGGTGCTGGACGAGGCCACGGCGATGCTCGAGACGGCGATCGGTGACGTGGACGTGCCGGACGCGGTGCGGGACAACGCCACGCTCCAGCTCGGCGCGGAGTTGTGGAACCGGCGTTCCGCACCGTTCGGGGTGTCCAGCCCGTTCGGCGCCGACGGGCCGGTCTACCGGGCGGCACGCGACCCGATGGCATCGGTGTGGCCGCTGCTGCGGCTGTCCGGGGTGCTGCCGCTGTGAGCAACCCGTTGACGACCACTCGGGCCGGGCTGGTCTCCGACCTGTCCCGTGCGCTCGGCGTGCCCGTCTCCGACGGCTGGCCGGGCCGGATCGTGGCACCGGCCGTCATCGTCGTCCCGGCGCCGCAGTGGGTCACCGAGGGGCAGACGTTCGGCGCCGAGGTGGTCGCCCATACCGACGTCCTGATCGTGGCCGGGAAGGCCACCAACACGTCGGCGCTGGAGGCGCTGTCCGAGCTGGTGTGCCGGGTGCTGATCGCCTCCAAGGGTGACCACGCGCTCGAGGCCGTCGATCAGCCCGCCGTCGTCACCGTCACCGGCAACGACTACCTGGCAACACGAATCCAACTCGCCAAGCGGGTCGTACTGGCCTAGCACCATCATCAGAAAGAGGAAACGTCATGGCCGCCGTGGGCACCCGCTCCCTTGTCATCAGCGTCGGGGGCACCGACTATTCTGCGCAGGTCTCGACCGCCGAGGTTCGCGCTGCCGACAGTGACA
This sequence comes from uncultured Kineosporia sp., assembly GCA_937859855.1. The sequence continues at coordinate 1,066 of CALMAR010000155.1, read as the reverse complement.
GCGACTTCGTCACGTTCGCCGATGCCGCTGCTGGCGGAAGCCGTTCCTACACGCTGCATCTGGAGATGAGCCAGGATCTGGCCTCGAGCGGTCTCTGGTCGACCATCTGGTCTGCGGCCGGTACCGACGTCGCGGTACTGCTGAAGCCGTACGGCAATGCCACCGCCTCGGCGAGCCAGCCGCACTACACCATGTCGGCCTCGGTCAGAGAGCCGGACGGCGTCCTCCTCGGAGGCGAGGCCGACCCGTCCACGACCGCACGCTTCACCGTCGAGGTCGACTGGCCGCTGGCCGCGAAGCCGGTCAAGGTCACTTCCTGACGTGCCCGGCGGGATCGAGGTCACCGGCCTGGACGCGCTGATCCGCGACCTGGACGCGCTCGGCGCCGATATCGAGGGCCTGCAACCGGCGTTCGCCGAGCTGGCCTCGCAGGGTGCCCGGCTGGCAGCGGGTTTCGCACCGCGACGGACCGGGCGACTGGCGGGCAGCATCCGGGGTACCGGCAGCGCGGGCAAGGCCGAGGTCACCGCCTCGGCCGTCTACGCCGGGCCGATCAACTACGGATGGGCCAGACGCAACATCAGCGGGACCGGGTTCATGCAGGCCGCCGACGCCGCGCTGCACCCGGAACAGAAGCTCGAGCAGGCAGTACAGGACGCGATCAGGAGAGCAGGACTGTGACCACGAAGCGAGTGACCAAGGCGCAGGCGAAGACCCTGCGGGGGCTGGCGGGCAAGGTGCTCGAAACTCTCGGCGTGAAGGACACCGAGGCCACCGAGATCGTGCTTGAGCCAAACGCGGTGACTGTGCACGGTGTCCGTGACGGCGTGATGTCCGAGGAGCTGGTCCGGGTCGAGCTGCCCGCCGACGACGGCCGAGACGGCAAGTGACCGATCCGGCGACGGGATCCGAGAGGCTGCCCGTTCCTCATTTCGACGTGCCGCTGTCCGAGGCCGTGCAGGATCTGTTGCTGTCCGAGATCGAGCAGATTGAACGGCACTACGGCGAGGCGTTCGACAGGCTGACCGGCACACGGATGACCGGTGCGGTGGTCTACGTGATGGGC
>CALMAR010000154.1 GCA_937859855.1 uncultured Kineosporia sp. | reverse complement strand
GGGCTGGAGCCGGTGACGGCAGGCCGACCGGCGGATGGCCGGACGCCGCGCGAGCGCATCCGCTCACCGGGCGGTGAGCCGGGCTGGACGCCCAAGCTGGTCGCCCTCGACATCGACGGCACCATCCTCGATCACGACCAGCGGCTGACCGACCGGGTGCGGGCCGCCGTCCGCGCCGTCGCCGAGCTTGGCACCCACGTGGTGATCGCGACCGGCCGCTCGATGGACCAGACCCTGCCGGTGCTGGACCGGCTCGAGCTGGTCTCCGGCTGGGCGGTCTGCAGCAACGGCTCGGTCACCCTGCGGCTCGACCCTTCGCTGGCCGACGGCTACGAGACCACCGATGTGGTCACCTTCGACGCCGGGCCGGTGCTCACCCTGCTCCGGCAGCACCTGCCCACCGCGCTCTACGCGCTCGAGAGCGGCCGCGGCGGCTTCCTGCTCACCGCCCCGTTCCCGCCGGGTGAACTGGACGGCATCAACGTCCGGGTGGCTGACAGCTTCGACGAGCTGACCCACGAGCCCGCCTGCCGGGTGGTGGTGCGCAGCCCGGAGCACACCTCGGACGACTTCCTCACCCTGACCGCGCACCTCGGCCTGCATGGGGTCAACTACGCAGTGGGCTGGACCGCCTGGCTCGACCTGGCTCCCGAGGGGGTCAGCAAGGCCAGCGCCCTCGAGGTCGTCCGCAGCCGCCTGGGGGTGGATCCGGCCCAGACTCTGGCCGTCGGTGACGGCCGCAACGACCTGGAAATGTTCGCCTGGGCCGGGCGTTCGGTAGCGATGGGCAACGCCACCGACGACGTCAAGGCCGGTGCCGACCTGGTGGCGGGACCAGTGCAGGACGACGGACTGGCCGAGGTGCTGGAGGCGCTGACCGCTTGACCGCTGAGCGGACGGCGGCTGAGCCCGGGCTCAGCGCAAACCATTGTTCGAGTCACGATCTGCTATCGAACTCGTCAATCAGAGCGAACGATGACGGCGTAATCCGTGTTGAGTCTGAAGAAGGTCAACGGAAGCGCTTGTGCATTCGGCCCATCGGCTGCGATAAACGATCCCACTGGGCAGAACTCGGGAATCGTACGAAGGCGGTATTTGCCATGGCGGTGACTCTTCCGGCCGGCGGCAGCGACACGGCCGAGGGCAAAGGCCTGAAAGCCGGCGCCCTGGGTCTGCTCGGCAGCATTGTCATCGGCATCGCGTCGACCGCGCCGGCCTACAGCCTGGCCGCCAGCCTCGGCTATGTGGTGATCACCGAGAACGGTGACGGGATCGTCGGGGTCAAGGCGCCGCTGATCATGATCCTGGCCTTCGTCCCGATGTACCTGATCGCGGTCGGGTACGCCGAACTGAACAAGGCCGAACCGGACTGCGGGACGACGTTCACCTGGGCCGCGCGCGCGTTCGGGCCGCGGATCGGCTGGATGGGCGGCTGGGGCATCATCATCGCCGACATCATCGTGATGGCGAACCTGTCCGCGATCGCGGGCTCCTACTCGTTCACCCTGGTCGGCGCGGACGGCCTGGCCGGCAGCCTGTTCTGGAGCACGGTCGCCGGGATCATCTGGATCATCATCATGACCTACATCTGCTACCGCGGTATCGAGGTGTCCGCGCGGATGCAGTACGCCCTGCTCGGCGTCGAGGTGCTCACCCTGATCGGGTTCGCCGGGTTCGCGCTGGTCAAGGTGCTGGCGGGTGACGCTCCGGCCGGCAGCCTGAAGCCGAGCCTGTCCTGGTTCTCCCCGTCCGGTCTGAGCGGCACCGCGATCGTGACCGCCACCCTGATCGCGGTGTTCATCTACTGGGGCTGGGACACCGCGGTCGCCGTCAATGAGGAGGCCGATGATCCGGCCACCACGCCGGGCCGGGCCGCCATCCTCTCCACCGTGCTGCTGCTGCTCATCTACGCCGCGGTCTCCGTGGCGACGATCGCGTTCGCCGGGGTCGGTGACAAGGGGATCGGCCTGGGTAACGCTGACAACGCCGACGATGTGTTCGCGGTGATGGGGCACCAGGTGTTCGGGGGCGGCACCGTGGGGTGGATCATGGTCCACCTGCTCGCGATCTGCGTGCTGACCTCGGCATCGGCGTCGACTCAGACCACGATCCTGCCCACTGCCCGCACGTCCCTGTCGATGGCGGTGTTCCGGGCGATCCCCGAACGCTTCGCCCGGGTGCATCCGAAGTACCTGACGCCGACCGACTCCACGATCTGGATGGGCGCGGTCTCCATCGTCTTCTACGTCGGCCTGACCCTGATCAGCGCGAACATCCTGGCTGACACGATCGCCGCGGTCGGCCTGATGATCGCCTTCTACTACGGCCTGACCGGCTTCGCCTGTGCCTGGTTCTATCGCAAGACCGTCCGCCGCAGCACTCGCGACCTGGTCATGCAGGCGATCCTGCCCAGCCTGGGCGGGGTGATCCTGCTCGCCGCCTTCGTCTGGGCCTGCAAGACCTACGCCGACCCGGACTACGGATACACCAGCATCGGCGGCATCGGTGGTGTCTTCATTCTCGGCGTGGGCTCCCTGCTGCTCGGCGTGGTGCTGATGTTCGTCTGGCAGGCGATCAGGCCGGCCTACTTCCGGGGTGAGACGCTGCCCAAGCGCGACTCGTCCGAACTGGTGCTGGTCCCGGTCACGGGTGACGCCGAACCGGTTCTGCGGCTGCCCGACTCGGGCGACATGTCCACCGTCATCGCCGACGACCTGTCCAACCTGCCGCCCGGGCAGACCGCGGTCAATCCGGTCACCGGCCAGCGCTATCGCCGCGACGACGGAGACTAGCGCCCGATCGGAGATGTCAATCTCGGTTGACGCACTGACGGACGTCAATTATGGTTGACGCATGTCTGAGGCATCCGAGCTCGCTGGCGCGGCCAGCAGTGCCGATCCGGCCATAGGCCTGCGGGCCGCGCTGGCCCTGCGCAAGCTGGCCGAGTCACTGGAGCGGCTGCAGGTTCAGAACGCCAGGGCCAGAGGATGGTCCTGGCAAGACATCGCCATCGCCCTGCAGGTCAGCAAGCAGGCGGTGCACAAGCGGTATTCGGGCGCCTGGCCGAATACCTCGCCGAATACCTCGCCGGCCCCTGGGCCGTCCGCCGCAGTCGTCAAAGACGTTCCGGTCCAGCCGGATTCGTCATCCTCATCGATCTCGGCGGAGGCCTGAGATGTTCGAGCGATTCACTCACGAAGCCCGGCAGATCGTGATCGGCGCCCAGCAGCACGCCGCCGAGTTCAAGCACCCATTCATCGGCACCGAGCACCTGCTGCTGGCCATGACCGAAGGCCCGGGGGTTGCGGCGGCCATTCTGCGCGACAACGGTTTTGACGCTGGCCGGGTCGCGGCCGCGATCGCCGGGATGGCCGGTCGTGGTGCTCCGCTGCTGGACGCCAAGGATGCCGAAGCGCTGCGCAGTGTTGGCATCGACCTGGACGCCGTGATGGCGCGGATCGAGGAGACCTTCGGAGCTGAGGCGCTCCAGGCCCAGCCCCCGGCCGGGCGAGGATGGCTGCACCGCGGCCATCGCCACGGCCGGTTGAGCCCCCAGGCCAAGAAGGTGCTGGAGTTCAGCCTGCGAGAAACGGTGCGGTTGAAGCAGGAAGAGATCGGCAGCGGCCAGCTCCTGCTGGGCCTGCTGCGCGAGGGTAGTGGCCTGGCGGCCAAGATCCTGCGCGATGGCGGAGCCGACGCAGTCGCGCTGCGGGCCCAGATCGAGCAGGCGCTCTGCTCTCCAGCCGGTACCCAGCCCGGCTGACCGATCGAGGATCCGGCCGCGTGATCGGCCGGGGAACCGCCGTCAGTATGTGAGGATGCGGGCAGCGCTGACAGGCGTCACGATCAGGCGCGGCGAACTTCGGAAAGGTGCGGCGATGGAGTGGTGGCAATGGCTGGTCATCGTCGTGTTCGTGATCGTGTTCCTGATCGCCTGCCTGTGGGGCATCCAGATGCGCCGCCGGCAGGGCGGGGTGATCGCGCAGCGATTGCGGCGCAAACTGTGAGCCCGCGGCGGGGGTGCCAGCGATGAGCGTGTTGTTGCGGGCCGCGCAGCTGGTCAAGCTGCCGGTGGTCACGCTGGCCGGGGACGACGTCGCCCAGATCAAGGACGTCATCTACTCCTCGCACGACGGCGAGCTGGCCGGGTTCACCCTGAACCACCGCGGCGTCTTCGCCGGGCCGATGCGTTCGACCCTGCTCTGGGAGAACGTGCACGGCCTGGGCCCGGACGCTGTCATGATCAAGGATGAGACCGCCTTCGCTGACAAGAAGGCCCTGGACGGCGAGCGGGAAGGCGCCGGCGGCGTTGTCCTCGGCTCCAGTGTGATCACCAGGGGTGGCCTCAACCTCGGCGTGGTCACCGACGTCATCCTGTCCGTGGGCACCCGCAGCACCGATGCGGTCGGCTACGAGATCGACCCGGCTGACCAGTCCGCGCCCCGGCGCCAGTTCGTCCCGCTGCCCGACGCGCTGTCGGTCTCCGGCGAGGCGCTGATGCTGCCGGAGTCGGCTATCCCGTTCATCCGCGATGACCTGGCCGGATTCGGCGCCGCAGTGGACGAGTTCCGGGCCCAGCTGCATCAGCAGGCGGCGGCCGGTGACCAGCAGTTCAGCGCCGGCAGCAGTGCTGGGCCCCTCCGCACCGAGCCACTGACCCAGTCACCGCCCGAGCCGCCCGACCCGCCGCAGCCGCCCGCGTCAGCTCCTCCGGTGGTGCCCCAGTGATCAGGTTCAGCGACATCGACGGCAACCCGGTGATGGACACCAGCACCGCTACCTCGGTCGGCAAAGTGGTTGCGCCAGTAGTCGATCCAATCCATCAGCGGGTGCTCGGATTCCGGGTCGGCCGCAGTAAGGGCCCCGGCGATCTGCTGCTCTGGGAGGCGATCGCCGGGCTCGGCCCGGACGCGATCACCGTCGACTCGGCGCAGCGACTGGTCAGCCCGCCAGATGAACTGAAGGACCGGGCCGGCAAGAGCCTGGATCTGATCGGCCGCCGGGTGCTGACCGACAGCGGCCACGATCTGGGCCAGGTCCAGGATGTGGAGTTCGATCCGGCCAGCGCGGCGGTGACCAGCCTGATCCTGAAGAAGCAGTACGTGGAGGGCGAGCGGCTGCTTGGCATCGGCTCCTGGGCCGTGGTGGTCAGAAGCTGACGAAAACTGCCGAACCGGCCATCGCCGCGGCTGACATCACCTGATTCCTCTCGCTACCGTCGTCACCGTCGAACCCTGGGCAAATAGGGGAGTGGCGTGGCCACGACGCGGGAGCACGAGCAGGAGATCGCCCGCCTGCAGGACAGGCTGGGTAATCTGCTGGCGCGGCTGGACGCGGTGGACGACGCCGCCCTGGACTACGCCAGCGCCTGCGATTCGGTGATGGAGGCCGCCCAGCAGCTGATCGCCTACGAGCAGCGGCTACCCGCACTGCTGGGCGCACGGCCCCGCCAGATCTCGATGTTCGTGCTCCGCGGCTGCGGTGCGGCCACCATGCTGATCGCGGCGGCGGTCGCGCTGAGCGTCGTCCCCGGCGCAAGGCCCTGGTGGTGGCTGCTGATCGCGGTCGCGCTGGCCGTCTGCGGAGCCAGGCTGCTGATCACTCAGGTGTCCCGGGACGACGCCGGGCACCTGCGGCAACGCCGATCGGCGGCGCTGATCACGGCCGGTGCCGTGCTGATCCCGGCGGCTCAGCTGGGCCTGGCCACTGCCTGGCTGCTGATCGGTGCCACCGTGCTGATTGCGGCCGGTCTGCTCAGCAGCCTGCCGCAGCCGCAGGTGCAGCTGGCGGACCTGCCCAGCGAGCAGCCGATCGGGGACCGGGCGTCGCAGAGGCCGGCCGGGCCGGGTAAGGACGAGACCTGATGGCCACCCGGCGCACCGGCGGATGGCAACCGCCCGACAACAGCAGCGGTGGCACCGGGCCGATGGTGCAGCGGATCCGGGCCGAGATCGAGGAGCTGGCCGAGGTGATCGGTGCCGTCTCGCCCCGGCTGACCGATCTGGACAACCGGCTGCGCGAGATCGGGATGGCAATGCGTGACCTGGAGATCCGGGTGGCCGAGCAGGACACCGGCGCCCGGGAGATTGCGGCCCTGCTGAAGCGCCTGGACGCCCGGGTGGAGTGGCTGGAGCGGAACATCCGGCTGCAGGCGGCCACCGCCGAGGCCGTGCTGGAGGACGTCGGCCCGGAGGAGATCCGGCTGGCCGGGCTGGCCGAGGCCGGCCTGAGCGCTGCGGCCGGACTGCTCAGCGGGTCGGCCCGGTCCGGAATGGAGTCGGCCATCCAGGCACATGCCGGCGCCGTCGAGGCTCACAACCGGCACCGGGCTCAGGCCCTGGCCGCCTGCCGCACGCTGGCCAGCACGCCCTGGACCGACCAGGCCCACCACGAGGCGGCCAGCCAGTTCGAGCGCGAGTTCCGGGACGCTGAACAGGTCCGCCAGTCGATCAGGCAGCTGGCCGGTCCGGCCCTGATGGCGTCCCAGAAACTCGCCGACGACGAGGAGCGGCACGCCGCCGTCGCCGACGTGGTGAGCCGAGGCGATCAGGCCGCATCCGCGCTGGCCGCCATGCTGCGGGCGCGGCTGGCCGAGGCGGTGGGCACCGGCTCCCTGTTGCCGTCCTGGTTCACCAGCGTGCTCGGCCCGATCCCGCCGGCTCAGGACACCCGGCGCTGGATGGACGCCGGAACGGCGTTGCTGGCCTACCGGATCACCTATGCCATCTCCGACCCGGTGCAGGCACTGGGCCCGCGTCCCGATCGATCGGCCCGGCCCCGCCAGGCGTCCTGGCATGACCAGCTCACCCGGCAGCTGAACGAACTGCGAACCTGAACCATCCGGACCGGTACATCTGGTGCCCGGCCGGCCTGCCTCACTTACTATCGCTGTATGGTCGCCCGGGACGATGACGGCCGGGTTCTCGCTGGCATCCACGAGAACTTCCTGGCCGCGCCGGGTGCCCCCCTGCCTTCATCCGTGCGTCCCCTGGTGGCCCAGTCCTGGCGGCGCTCGCTCGCGCTCGGAGTGGACCCCAACGCCGGTGGCGCACCCATCGATCTGAACAAGGACGAACTCAAGGCCTACCGCGAGCAGCACCCGCTGGCGGCGATGATGCCGGTGATCCGGCAGCTGCTGACCGAGAACGCCGACGAGGCCGGGCACATCGTCGCGGTCGGCGACGCGCAGGGCCGGCTGCTCTGGGTGGAGGGTCATCACCGGTTGCGGGCCCGGGCCGAGGACATGTGGTTCGTCGAGGGCGCGCTCTGGAGCGAGGGCGGGGCCGGCACCAACGCTCCGGGGACGGCGCTGGCGCTGGACGAGCCGGTGCAGATCGGCGCCGAGGAGCACTTCGGTGTCACCGTGCAGGCCTGGAGCTGCGTGGCCGCGCCGGTGCACGATCCGCTGACCGGAAAGCTGCTCGGGGTCATCGATCTCACCGGCCGCCGGGACGTCGCCGGTCCGCGCACCCTGGCGCTGGTGCGGGCCTGTGCGGTCGCGGTCGAGACCGGCCTGGCCCTGCAGGTGGGCAGCCGGGAGAGCCGTTCACCGCGGCGGCTGCCCCGGATCCCGTCGTTGCGCCGGACGCCGGTTCCGGGGATGGGCGGGGATGGACGGCGGGGGAGTCTGCAACTGATGGGGCCGGACGCCGGACTGCTCGAGCTGCCCGGACGCCGGGTCCGGCTCAGCCCCCGGCACACCGAGATGGTCTGGTTGCTGGCCCGCGCGGCGATGGGATTGACCGCGCAGGAGATCGATGCCGCGCTGCACGCACAGGGCATGCACCTGATCACAGTCCGGGCCGAGATCAACCGGTTGCGGCGGGTGATCGGGGAGGACCTGCTGCGATCGCGGCCCTACCGGCTGACCATTGCGATCAGCACGGATGTCGACGAGCTGCGCCGTGACCTCGAGCAGGGCCGGCTGCTGGAGGCGATGGACCTGTATCAGGGGCCACTGCTGACCGGCTCGCAGGCCCCGGCGATCCAGGAGCTGGCCGAGGACCTGCGGGCCGAAATGCGCCAGGCCGTCCTCGACTCCGGCAGCACGGCCGCGCTGGAGCGCTGGACCGAGCGCCCGGCCGGCCACGAGGACGCTCAAGCCTGGGAGGCGC
>CALMAR010000153.1:1315-3919 GCA_937859855.1 uncultured Kineosporia sp. | reverse complement strand
AATTCGACCGAGAGGACGCCGACATAATCGAGCGCGGCGGCGACGCGTTCGGCGACCGGCGTTCGGTGAGCCGGCCGGGTGCCGATGTGCTCGCCGGTCTTCGGGTGACGGAACTGGCCATAGACCTGACGCATGTCGTCGCCCTGGACCTCGCCCACGAGGCCCAGCTGGGCGGCACCCGAGCCGGCGTACTCGCCCGGCGGTTCGCCGGCGGCCACCGCGTCGAGGTAGTAGCTCTCGGCACCCTTACTAGCTTCGTCGCCGGCCCCGCCCTGGAGGTAGTAGTCGGCCGAGAATGCCTTCGCAATGCTGATCACTGAGCGGTGCTCCGTTCATCGGGAATTGCTGGCTGCCTGCCTGCTTTCGGGCGCACTCGGCCGGCGCCGGAATGCGGCGGAGGCGTGCGCTAGTGGATCTTGATTGTGCCTATGTCAACTGGGTTGCATAGGTGTATTGCTCTTCCTGTTTTCCTTCTGCTTTCTCGGAAACTGTTGTTCTGAATGACTCTTCGGCTTCTTGATCGGCGGTACTGCTGAACCGTGGTTCGGTCATTTCTTCGGGCTCGTGATGGTGGTCGTTCTGAATCTCGTTGCTGAGTGCGTCTCGGGCGGCTCGGGCGTAGGCGGGACTGATAGCGAGCAGGGCTCGGATGCGCTTGGCGCTGAGCGGGTGCTGGAGCTGTCCAGCCTGGATAGCGGTCCGCACTCGGGCGAGGTCGTCCGGTCGGGCGGTGACGGTCGCCGGCCGGCGCTTGCTGGACGGCGTGCGCTCCGGTTCTGACACGGGTTCCTCGGTCGTCTCGGGCTGCGGCTCGGGCGGGACCGGTTCGGCTGGCGCTTCGGTTTCGTCGGCCGGTTCGCCGGCCAGGTGCCAGAGCAGGGAGGCGGCTCCGAGGACAGCGACGGGCAGGCAGGAGACGAGGGCGATCACCCACCAGGGCGCGAGGCGATCGACGTGCCCGGGATCCACCGAGGATCGGGTCGCGGTCATCAGGTGGTAGGCGATCTGGCCGGCCATGCCGAGGGCGAGAGCGGCGGCTGAGGATGCCCAGGCGTAGCGGCGGGTCCGGTCCGGGATGGATCGGTGGGTGGTGGCGATCGACAGGGCGTACATGGCGTAGGCCTCGACCCCGATGGGCAGGGTGACCGCGGTGTTGATCGTCAGGCTGTCGGCGATCCCGGGCAGCGGGTGGACGATCCCGAACCCGGTCAGCCCGCCGAGACCGACCCACCCGGACCAGGTCGCGGTCCCGGCGGAGGCACCGATGAGCAGCAGCGGCCACCGCCGCCGGGGCCGGCCCAGCTGGACTGTCTGCGTCACAGCTGGTCTCCGTCCGCCAGGCCGTCGTCCGCTGCGTCCTCGGTAGCGTCGGGGTCCGCCGCGGCGTGCAGCTCGGCGAACGCGGCCCGAGGGTCGTCGTGCAGTCGGAACGCGGTCAGCAACCCTTCGCGGGCGTGCTCGTCGAGGTAGTCCCAGGCGACGAGGCGGGTCTGCTCGTCCATCGAGTTCCAGTCCTCGACGGCCACCGCCGCCGCCTCCTGCGCGCCCTGGAAGGCCGCGAGAACCTGGCCCACCGTCGGCGGGTCGGCAACCGCGTCCTCGTCGTCGTCCGGGTGTTGCGTGCTATCCCGCTCGTCGCCGGGGATCTCGTCGAGGCTGTGGTACTGGCGCTTGCGTCCGCGGCTGGTGCCGTCGATGGCGCGGTAGAACTCGGCGAGGCTGCCGGTGGGTTCCGGCAGGTCGTCTGCGTGGAGTCCGCCAGGTCCGGTGGAGTCACGGTCACTCATCGGACCCTCCCTGGCGTTGCCGCAGGAAGTAGCGACGCTGCTGGTCAATCTTGAAGACGCCGGCCATAGCCATGGCCGCCACGATCAGCTCGGGAACCAGCGGAACGTTCCCGGTCATGAATGCCAGGTCGATCAGGCAGAAGATCATGAAGCCTTCGCAGGTCACGGCGAACGCCACGTTGGCCGCCTTCACCTTGACCCCGCTATGGGTGCGGTCGGCTCGGTGACGTGGCGCATGATGATCGCTTCGATCTGCGGGGCGTGCGCTTCCTGCATCGCCCGGAACCTCTCGGTGCCGGTTGCGACGTGCACGGCCCGCTGGGCCAGATCCTGCTCCTGCTCGGCCTTGAGTCGGTCCAGGCGTAGGTGTTGGTGCTGTTCCCAGACGGCGACGCGGGCCTTATAGCCGGCGCTGCTGGTGTAGGCGAGGTAGGCCAGGATCGCCAGGACGGCGATCAGCCCCGTGGAGGTGATGCTCATGCCAAGTTCCCTTGCCTCAGAGGGTTTGCAGAGCGAAAGCGGTGACGGGATTGAGGTCGGCGCTGGGGCGGAGTTGGGTGGCCCACCAGGCGGCGACGGAGTAGGGGTCGAACCCGGTGGTGTCGTAGGTGCGCCCGCGGTGGCGGTGGCCGCGCTCCGCGGCGCACTCGGCCAGAGCCGCGGTGATGCGGTCACGGCCGGCAGGTAGCCACCTCGTCAGCCACTCGGATACCGGGGTCGGTGACGGGTTCTCGTAGGCGGCGGTCCGTTCGGCGTGCAGGGCGAGGACGTCGGCGACGACGGTCGGGTGCAGGCTCCAGCACGGCACCGTGAAGGT
>CALMAR010000153.1:0-1305 GCA_937859855.1 uncultured Kineosporia sp. | reverse complement strand
CGCCTCCTTGGCGGCGAACCGGGCCGCCAGCTGGAGCAGGTCGAGAGCGGTCTGTGCCGGGTCGTCGAGCATCCCCATCGCCTCGGCCGCCGAGGAGTCGGCGAAGGCGAACCAGTCCCACTGCGGCGCCGCCTCGTCGTCCCCGCTGCCCGTGCCGGCGGCGGCGATCACCGCCCTGGCGTCGCCAGGTGCAGCCTCGGAGAGCCGGCGCAGCTGGCCGGTCAGGTCGGCGAGGCTGCGGCCCAGCGCGGACACGTCGCCCGCCGCGGTGCTGTTGGCCTGCTCCAGGGCGTCGACGCGGGCCAAGATCGCCGAAATGAGCAACGTGCCGTCCGGGTCGTAGCGGCGGCTCATCGGGCACCTCGTCGAGGTGACGTGACCGGGTTAGCGAATAGGTCGAGCTGGAGTAGGCAGGCATCGCACGCGCCCGACTCGTCCAGGGCGTCGACCGGCACGAGCGTGTGGCATTGGGCGCATCGCTTCCGCCGGCTCATGACTGATCACCGGTTTCGGGGCCGGCCGGCTTCCGCTGCGCCGGAGGCCGGAGGTCGATCACGTCGGCCAACTGAGACGCCTCCGGAGCCGGCAGGATGCGCGACCGCAACCACCCGGCCACAGCGACTGCACGGTGGGCGACGGCGCGCGTGCCTCGGCGGGGTCCGCCGTGCAGCATCGCCTCCAACTCGTCGGTGGTCGGGACCGCGAGGTCGGGTGTGCTGTCGATGAGCGAGACCTGACGCCAGCCGCGGCGTTCGGTGATCATCGGCGCCCAGCCGACGGCGGTGTGCAGGCCGCGGCGCATGACGACGACCTGACCGGGCTCCAGGGCGCGGATCTGGGCCGGCGACAGGACCGGCACCCACCGGTACTCGCCGCGTTGCTCGCCGTCCAGGTCGGAGTCCTGGTCGTGGTCGACTCCGACCACGCGCATCCGGTGCTCGCCGGTCAGAAGCGATATGTCGCGCAGGTCGGGCGCCGACGGGCTGCCGCCGAAGACGAGGAACGTGGCGACGTTGGCCAGGATCGTGCCGGCGCCCTCGATGCCCCAGCGCTGCCGCAGCTGCGAGAGCGACTGCACGGAGATGTGCAGCGTGACGCCGCGCCCGCCCATGTCGGCGGTCCACCGGTCGAGCGGGACGGGGCAGACCAGCGCGGCCTCGTCGAGCAGCATCGTCAGTGGCGGGTCGAGCCGGCCGCCGGGCTGGCGGGCGGCCAGAGTGCGGGCGGTGTGCGCGATCTCGGCGACCAGGGCGCCGATGAACGGGGCGAGCGCGCCCTGGGACTCGTGGCACGTCAGCTGGCGCG
>CALMAR010000152.1 GCA_937859855.1 uncultured Kineosporia sp. | reverse complement strand
GGCCCAGTTGCAGCACCGGCTCGTCGAAGTGCAGCGCGACCACGCCCGGCGGCGCGGCCACGGTCGAGCCGTCCTTCGGGGTGGTGCCGAGCAGCTGCGCGTGAGCCTGCGCCGGGGCGGCGGTGAGCAGCGCCGTGCCGGCAAGCAGCGCCACGATGATCAAGGTCCGCAGCTTCGCGAGCATGGCCGCGGAGCCTACTTCAGCAGTCTGGACATCCTGCGGTCGGCCAGCACCTTGCCGCCGGTCTGGCAGGTGGCGCAGTACTGCAGCGAGGAGTCCGCGAACGACACCTCGCGGACCACGTCCCCGCAGACCCCGCAGGTCTGGCCGGTGCGCCCGTGCACGCGCATGCCCGCCCGCTTGGCGTCCTTCAGTTCCTTGGCGGGCTTGCCGCTGGCAGCCAGGATCGCTGCGCGCAGCACCGCCTGCAGCTGCTCGTACAGCCGGTCCACCTGCTCGTCCGTGAGCTTGGCCGCGATCGCGAACGGCGAGAGCTTCGCGGCGTGCAGCACGTCGTCGCTGTAGGCGTTGCCGACCCCGGCGATCACCGACTGGTCCCGCAGCAACCCCTTGATCTGCTGGCGGGACCCCCCGACGATCGCGGCGAGGGTGTCCCGGTCGAACGAGGGGTCGAGCGGGTCGGGGCCCAGCCGCGCGATGCCGGGCACGTCCTGCGGGTCCCGGACCACGTACACGGCCAGCTTCTTCTGGGTGCCGGCCTCCGTCAGGTCGAATCCGGGCTCGGCGCCGGGGTCGGGGTCGGCGTCGTCCGGTGCCGGGTCGGCGTCCAGCACCGGGGTGAACCGGACCCGCAGGGCGTTCGGGCTCTTGCCGGGCCGCAGCAGCCCGGTCGGCGCGGAGTCGTACCAGCGCAGCCAGCCGGCCCGGGCCAGGTGGAAGATCAGGTGGACGCCGTCGACGTCCAGGTCGATGAACTTGCCGTGCCTGCCGACCTCGGTCACGGTCAGCCCGCGCAGCGCGCTCGGCGCCGGGTCGTAGGTCTTCAGCGTGCTGATGTTGCCGACGTCGACCCGGTCCACGGCGCGGCCGGTCAGCCGCTGGCGCAGGAACTCGGCGAGCGACTCGACCTCGGGCAACTCGGGCACCCGGGCATTCTCCCCCACCGGCCACGCCTGTCACCCGACAGGCGGCCATCCGGCGGGTCTGCGTCACCCTCAGTGAATCGCGACCTCGTCTCGGCGTGGCCGGGCATCCCGCCGGGTGGCTGCGAGAACGCCGAACATCAGGCCAGATTGGCCTGGCCGAACGCGTACCGGTCCAGCTCGGCTATCCGGACGCAGTCGCGGCCGGCCTTCTTCGCGTCGTACAGCAGCGAGTCGGCAGAGCTCATCAAGCGGTCGAACACCGCATCCGAAGCCATCCCGACGACAGGCGAGGCATATGCCACGCCGATGCTCACGGTCACCCGTCGGGTGGGGACCTCGACCGAGTACTCGGCGATGTGCCGGCGCAGCCTGTCGGCCAGGACTGCCACGTCCCGGGGGTCCTTCACGGTGCTGAGCACGGCGAACTCCTCTCCTCCGAGGCGGATCGCGAGGTCGTCCGGGCGGATCACACTGCGGATCTGCTCGGCGATGCCGCGCAGGACGTCGTCGCCGGTCTGGTGGCCGAGCTCGTCGTTTATCTTCTTGAAGTGGTCGACATCGGCGATCAGCAGGGTCAGGACACGCTCGTCGCGGCGCGCTCCGGACACCACCCCCGCATAGCGCATCGCCATCCCCCGTCGATTCAACAAGCCGGTGAGTTGGTCCAGCGTGGAGAGTGATTCGGCGCGCCGGCGTTCGGCGTCCAGCGCCCAGCGCATGACAGCCACGAAGCCTGTCGCCACCATGATCGAGATCGAGATCAGGAAGGCCCCGAACAGCCGCTGCTGGGCCAGTTGTTCGGCTCGGAGCGAGACCACCCACACCAGCGTGATGCTGGCCGTCCCGAAGACGGCGGTCGGCTGCACCGGCAGGAACGCCGCGATCATGAGCGGCGGAAACATCAGCGTCGAGGCGAGTTGCTCGGCCAGCACGGGTTCACGGGCATTTGCCGCGATCCCGGCCAGCAGGACCAGGACGAAACCGGCGTACAGGAACCATTCGACATGGTTGATCCTCGGACGCACTCCCGCGTAGCAGGCGCACAGCAGGAACATCGCCACGCCGACCCACAGGAAGGGCATCACACGCCGGTCGAAGACAACACCGGACCGGCTCGTCGTGAGCAGTACACCCGAGACGAGCAGACCGAAGGGTGCCGAAGCGATCAGCGACAGCCTCCGGCCGTCCGGTGCGGAAGTTGTGGGGTTGCCCGTGCGGTTGAGCCACCGACTTCGCTGCACGGAACCCTCCTCCTCCCGCGACCTCCCACCTATCGACCCGGATGCCGGCTCCATTGAGCGGGCCGGTGCCACCGTTTCGCAGGCACGCTGGTCGGCCGGGTTCGACCGTGACGGCGGAACCGACCCAGGAAGCGCCCTGCCGGGATCAGGGCGGCGCAACCGGAAGGCGTGATCGTCCCGATCAGCTAGCCTCGCTCGCACAGCATGGCGACACCGAACCGTCGCCTGCCCGCGAGGAGGAGCCCATGGGCAGTGATCGGGCTGGTCAGCCGGCGGAGCCGGGCGACCTGATCGACGTCCCCCATGTCGTCACCGCGTACTACACCACCTGGCCCGACCTCTCCGAGCCCGGCCAGCGGGTCGCGTTCGGCACCTCGGGGCACCGCGGCAGCAGCCTGACCGGCGCGTTCACCGAGGCGCACATCGTGGCGACCACGCAGGCGATCTGCGACTACCGCAGTGCACAGGGCACCGGCGGCCCGCTCTTCCTCGGCCGGGACACCCACGCCCTGAGCGAGCCGGCCTGGGCCAGCGCGCTGGAGGTGCTGGCGGCCAACGACGTCACCACCCTGATCGACGACCGCGGCCGTTACACCCCCACCCCGGCGGTGTCGCATGCGATCCTCAGCCACAACCGCGGCAGGCAGGCGGCCTCCGAGCAGGCCGACGGGATCGTCGTCACGCCGTCCCACAACCCGCCCGCGGACGGCGGTTTCAAGTACAACCCGCCGAACGGCGGCCCGGCCGACACCGACGCGACGGGATGGATCGCCGAGCGCGCGAACGCCCTGCTCGGGGACAACCTGCGCGAGGTCAAGCGGATCCCGCTGGGCCGGGCCCTGGCCGCGGACAGTACGCAGAAGTACGACTACCTCGGCACGTACGTCGACGACCTGCCCAGCGTGCTGGACCTGGACGCCGTCCGCGAGGCCGGCGTGCACATCGGCGCCGACCCGCTCGGGGGTGCCGCGGTGGACTACTGGGGCGAGATCGCCGAGCGGCACCACCTCGACCTGACCGTGGTCAACCCGCTGGTGGACCCGACCTGGCGGTTCATGACCCTGGACTGGGACGGCAAGATCCGGATGGACTGCTCCTCGCCGTCCGCGATGGCCTCGCTGATCGCGCGCAAGGACGAGTACCGGATCGCCACCGGCAACGACGCCGACGCCGACCGGCACGGCATCGTCACCCCCGACGGCGGCCTGATGAACCCGAACCACTACCTGGCCGTCGCCATCAACTACCTGTTCGCGAACCGGCCCGACTGGCCCGCCGAGGCCGCCGTGGGCAAGACCCTGGTGTCGTCGTCCATCATCGACAAGGTCGCCGCGGAGCTGGGCCGCACGCTGGTCGAGGTGCCGGTCGGGTTCAAGTGGTTCGTGCCCGGCCTGCTCAGCGGCGAGATCGGCTTCGGTGGGGAGGAGTCCGCCGGCGCCTCGTTCCTGCGCCGCGACGGCTCGGTCTGGACGACGGACAAGGACGGCATCCTGCTGGCCCTGCTGGCCTCGGAGATCACCGCGACCACCGGGAAGACCCCGAGCGAGCACTACACGACGCTGACCGGCAAGTTCGGCGCGCCGGTCTACGCCCGGGTGGACGCCCCGGCCGACCGGGAGCAGAAGGCGCTGCTGGCCAAGCTGTCCCCGGACGCGGTGCAGGCCACCGAGCTGGCCGGCGAACCGATCACCGCCAAGATGACCGAGGCGCCAGGCAACGGCGCGGGCATCGGCGGGCTGAAGGTGACGACGCAGAGCGCCTGGTTCGCCGCCCGCCCGTCCGGCACCGAGGACGTCTACAAGATCTACGCCGAGTCCTACCAGGGCGAGCAGCACCTGAAAGAGGTGCAGCAGGCGGCCCGCGACCTCGTCACCGAGGCGCTGTCCTGACCGGTTGAGTCAGCGGGATTTCAGATACCGGCGATTCCGACTGGACGGCGGGGCAGTTGCCAGCACTCTTCCGGACGCCACAAGACGTCTCAGGATGGGCCGAACGGCGCCGGCCTGTCGCCCCGTGGCTTGAGCAAGGGCGTGGATGTCCATCGGCTTACTGATCGAGAGGGCTTCAAGAATCTCCTGCTCAGCGCCAGTGTTATGGGGCGCCCGATCCAAGATGTGGTAACTCTGGGAGCCGGCGGTCCGGAGCAGGCCGTCACTCGCCAGACGACGCAACATGGTCCGGGCGACGTCAGAGTCGACGCCCAGTGCATCGCGCAGCGTCTCGACGTCGATGGTTCCGTCCCTGCGGGCAATGATGAGAGCGGCGTCTTCATGGGCCGTCAGTGCTCGACTGGTGATCGAACGCAGCCAGGCGCGGTGCTCGGGTACCTCTGTCCCGTGGCGCCGCAGTTCCACCCGTACCTGATCGGCAGTCGCAAAGAAGGCGGGTCTTTCCAGCGCATGGGCTGCCATCTCATTGATCATGAGTTGAATTCCGCCGCCCTGACCTTCGACAACTGCGCCGGCGCCAGATGACAGCGGCACATCCTGCAGCAATTGCAGCAGCGTCTGATTGCGGCAGCGGGATATGCCGTCCGCCAGGGTCTCCAGCGTCTTGCCACCCCAGAGACCACCGGGGCTGACGACGACGATACGGTCCGGATACACGTCGACAGTGACAGGTTGGCCTTGGAACAGGCCGTGGTACTCGCGATGCAGGACAGCGTTCGCTACGGCCTCCCGGATGGCGGTCACGGGTATTTCCAGTTCGTCCCGGCGACCGGCGCCCTCGACGATGGAGTAGGTCCGTAGGTTGCGGGAGACCGCGGCCACGGCGTCGGCCACGACTTCAGCCAGTGGACCCTCGCACTGCTCTCGATCGAAAAAGCGCAGCTGCTGACCGGGGGCGGACTTCTCAATGGTCGGATGCACCGTGACGTCAACGATCAGCCTTGGGGCGAACTGCTGCGGGTAGCTGCCGAGCACCAGCAGGCCTGCGAGGCGCACGTGACCCGATGCGTTGATGACGTTGAGCCGGTTGAGGGCCTCGTGACGATCGGTGATGCCGCGTAAAGCCTTGCGCTCGCGATCGCGTTTCGCCGTTATCAGCGCATCGACGAGTCCCGAGTCCAGGTCCTCAATGCTGGCCTCCTCCACCACATTGCGATCGGCGGTGCTCGGCTGCAATGTGTTCTGTAGTTCGAACAGTTCGGTCGGCGACAGTCGAATGTCCTTATCGTCGACTCGCTTATAACTGCCGCCAGCGGGTCCTCGAGCGGAGATGAAGCACGGCTTGGCGCCGACCTCGTTCTCGGCGATCTCGATCACTACAACGGGACGGCCACCGTCCTCCAATCGGAAGATGCGGTAGATGGGCGGATTCGTCAGGCGGGCGCCACCAGGATTTCCGTCGCCCACGCCGGTGACGAACTGGTCGACGACCCTGTCTGGGTCGAAGTCCGGTACCGGCGCAAAGTTGCCAGGCTCGCTCAGTCCGAGCAGCAAAATCCCGCCGCTGGTATTCGCGAACGCACTGGTCGACTCCCAGACACTGTTGCCAAGCGCTTGCCCGCAAGCCTTGACTTCTATGGTGCCGTCGTCCCGCCCTTGACGCCGCAGTCGGTCCAGCTCGCCGTCGAGACCGTGCTGGTCCACGCGTCACCCTCACTGAATGATCAGTTTTCACAGTGAACTATCACTGTAAATGTGCCCCATCACTGATCGCAGACTTTAGCTCAGTGAGCCTTCAGTGAGCAATGAGCCAGGTCATTGCGACGACTGAGGCCTCAGTGACGGCGCCAACCTACTCAGGCTGGGTCGCAACGGGGTGCACTCCGGTCCGCCTGACCATCACAGGCATGATGTCCGCCATGACCGAGACCCCGCCGATCGCCGTCCCGATCAGCACGTCGTCGGTGCCGCCCGCGGTGAGCCTGCCGGTGGGCGAGCTCGCACACCGGCAGGCAGTGGAGCGGCTGGTCCGCTCCTACCGGGCGATCCCGGCCGGGAGCACCGTGCGGCTGGCCAAGCGCACGTCCAACCTGTTCCGGCCGCGCGCGGACACCGCCGTGGCCGGGCTGGACGTCAGCGGCCTGCACGGCGTGATCGCCGTCGACCCGCGGGCCCGCACCGCCGACGTCCAGGGGATGTGCAGCTACGAGGACCTGGTCGCGGCGACCCTGCCGTTCGGGCTGATGCCGCTGGTCGTGCCGCAGTTGAAGACCATCACCCTGGGCGGCGCGGTGACCGGCCTGGGCATCGAGTCGACCTCGTTCCGCAACGGCCTGCCGCACGAGTCGGTGCTCGAGCTGGACATCCTCACCGGCAGCGGCGAGGTGGTCACCGCCCGGCCGACCGGCGAGCACGCGGCGCTGTTCGCCGGCTTCACCAACTCCTACGGCAGCCTCGGCTACGCCACCCGGCTGCGGATCGAGCTGGAGCCGACCTCGCCGGTGGTGGCGCTGCGGCACGTGCACTTCGGCAACCTCGACCAGCTCGGCGCGGCGATCGCCTCGATCGTGGAGACCGGGCAGTGGAGCGGCGAGCAGATCGACTTCCTGGACGGCGTGGTGTTCGCCGCCGACGACGCCTACCTGACCCTGGGCCAGTGGTCGCAGCACCGGCACGACGTCAGCGACTACACCGGCAGCAGGATCTACTACCGGTCCGTGCGCGAGACCGGCGCCGACGCCCTGACCGTGCACGACTACCTGTGGCGCTGGGACACCGACTGGTTCTGGTGCTCCAAGGCCTTCGGGGCGCAGAACCCGCTGATCCGCCGGCTCTGGCCGCCCCGCTACCGGCGCAGCGACGTCTACCACCGCATCGTCGGCTTCGAGAACCGGCACCACGTGATGTCCCGGATCGAGGAGTGGCGCGGCCGGCCGCCGCGGGAACGGGTGGTGGCCGACATCGAGGTGCCGGTGCAGAACACCGCGGCGTTCCTGCGCTGGTACCTGGAGCGGGTCCGAATGACGCCGGTCTGGCTGTGCCCGCTGCGGCTGCGGGACGACGGGCCGCTCGGGCCGCTGGAGCCGGGTTCGAAGCCGTGGTCGCTCTACCCGCTGCGGGCCGGCACGACCTACGTCAACGTCGGTTTCTGGGGGATGGTCTCGGTCGCGCCAGGGACGCCGCCGGGCGCGGTCAACCGCGAGATCGAGGACGCCGTCGCGAGCCTGGGCGGGCACAAGTCGCTGTACTCCGACGCGTTCTACGACCCGGAGACCTTCTGGGCGGCCTACGGCGGCGAGGCGTACCGGCGGCTGAAGGAGCACTACGACCCGCAGGACCGGCTGCTCGACCTGTACGCCAAGGTGGTCGGGGCCCGGTGACTGCGGGTGGCCGGGATGATCGCATAAGTATCGGATGATCCCCCCAATGCACAAACGCCCCGGGGCATGTCAGGATTCTCGTCGGCAACGGTGAAGGTCACCCGCCCGCACGGTGAGGCCGAGCCCCGGACCACGGGGTTGCGGCCCGCAGCGGAACGTCCCGGGATGGTTGGAGGCCACCTTGTTCCCGACGAGCCTTGCCCGCACCGACGGCGGAACGTCCCGCCCGTTGAAACTCGCAGAGATCTTCGAGCTGCTCCTGGCCGAGCCGGCCGACATGCGGTTCACCGCCTACGACGGCAGCAGCACCGGCCCCGAGGACGCGTCCCTGCACGTGCACGTCAGCAACCCGCGGGGGGCGGCGTTCATGGCCACCGCGCCGGGGTCGCTCGGACTGGCCCGTGCCTACGTCAGCGACGACCTGGTGGTGCAGGGCATCCACCCCGGTGACCCCTACGACATGCTGGTGGCGCTGTCCCGGGTGCGGTGGCGCCGGCCGGACGCGCGCGCCCTGGCCCGGAT
>CALMAR010000151.1 GCA_937859855.1 uncultured Kineosporia sp. | reverse complement strand
TTTCATATCAGCAGAGCGTAGTGATCAACGGGTCGTGCCACAGTCGGCTTTCCGAGTGTTACCGCGCCGTTGAGCGCAATTTGTCAGTTGCGGCCGCTCCCCCCGGACACCGGCCGGCCCTCGTGCCACAGGGGCCTGATTGTCCTGTTGGACCCGGATGGTGAGCAATCTGAGAACAGCGGGCAAACACTGCAGGGCATTCAAGACTTAGGCCTATCGCCAGCGACGATGGCGAGTCACCGTTAGCTCGTGAACGCTGCCACCACCATCCTCGTGCTGGTCGTGATCGTCGCCCTCTCATTCGACTTCACGAACGGTTTCCACGACACCGCGAACGCGATGGCCACCTCCATCGCCACCGGGGCGCTGAAGCCCAAGCAGGCTGTGGCGCTGTCCGGGCTCCTCAACCTGATCGGCGCCTTCCTGTCCGTCGAGGTCGCGCTCACGGTCTCCAACGCCGTGGTCCACATTCAGAACAAGGACGGCACCCCCAAGCCGGAACTGCTCAGCGGCGGCGGGACCGATCTGCTCCTCATCGTGCTGGCCGGGCTGATCGGCGCCATCATCTGGAACTTGCTCACCTGGCTGCTCGGCCTGCCCTCCAGTTCCTCGCACGCTCTGTTCGGCGGCCTGATCGGCGCGACGATCGCCGGACTGGGCTGGAGCGGTGTGAACTGGAACGGTGACGGCAGCAAGATCGACGGCGTCGTCGGCAAAGTGATCCTGCCGGCCGTGATGTCACCAATCATCGCTGGATTGGTCGCCGGGGTTGCCACCTGGCTGGTTTACCGAATCACCACCGGCGTGGCCAAGCGGTTCACCGACAATGGTTTTCGCTGGGGTCAGATCGGATCGGCGTCCATGGTTTCGCTGGCGCACGGCACCAATGACGCGCAGAAGACGATGGGCGTGATCACCTTGGCACTGATCGCCTCCGGCCACTGGACCGACACCAAGAGCATTCCGTTCTGGGTCAAGGTGCTCTGCGCTGTGGCCATTTCCTCCGGAACCTACCTCGGTGGCTGGCGGATCATCCGCACCCTGGGTAAGGGGCTGGTGGAGATCGAACCGCCTCAGGGAATGGCCGCCGAAAGCGCCTCTGCAGCGGTCATTCTGGTGTCCAGTCATCTCGGCTTCGCACTCTCCACCACTCATGTGGCCACTGGCTCGATCCTCGGCTCTGGGGTGGGCAAACCCGGCGCTCAGGTCCGCTGGCGGGTGGCCGGGAGGATGGTCGCCGCCTGGATCATCACCCTGCCGAGCGCTGCCGTGGTCGGAGCCCTCATGTGGTGGGTCGCCAGCCTCCTCGGGGGCGGCCTGGCCGGGGCCCTCTTGATCACTGTGATTCTGATTGGCGCGGCCACCGCGATGTATCTGCGATCGCTCAAGACCCCGATCCACTCGGGCAACGTCAACGACGAGTGGGAGGCCGAACAGCGCGAGCCGGTCGGTGCCTCCTCCTCGGCCACGGTCTGAGCAGGACGAGGAGAGCAACACCATGGCACACACTCTTTCGCTGGAATGGCATGCAGTCTGGAAGGTGCTGGTGTTCGGGCTGGTGCTCGGAGCTGGGCTGCCCGCACTGTTTGCACTCGGCATCCGGTCCTTGGCCTTCGGCGCTGGCGGCGAGGCGGAAGCACACGCGCCCGGTGCGCCCCTGGCCAGTCCTCATCCGGTCGGACGAGCCGGCGCCTTTGTGTGCTTCGCGCTCGTGATCCTGGCCGTGGCGGCCGGGCTGACCGTGATCGTGGCCACAGGGTTCGGCAAGGCCGTCAGTTTCGAACACGTCTACCCGGTCATCGTCGAGAAGAAGTGACTCCGCCAACCTGAAGGAGCAGCTCTCGTGAGCGAGGTTCGAACCACATTCGTTGGCCGTGCCCTGGATTGGCTACGAGCCGGCTATCCCAGCGGCGTACCCCAGCAGGACTACGTGGTCCTGCTGGGTGTGCTGCGGCGCAAGCTCACCAACTTCGAGGTCCACCAGATCGCTCAGGAACTCGCCAGCCTCGGCGAGCAGGGGGCGCAGCTGACCACGGCCGACGTCGAGAAGCTTATCAACGACGCCACTTTGGACGAGGCGTCGGCAGAGGACGTCGCTCGAGTGTCCGCTCGTCTGGCTGCCGGCGGGTGGCCACTGGCGGACGCGCCAGATTACGAAGGCTGAGCGTCGATATCCCGGGCGCGCCGATCCTCGCTATCGCCCGGGACGGCTTCAGGGGAGCCTAAAGCCGTTCCGGGGCAGTGATTCCGAGCAAGTGAAGGCCCGTCTGGATGGTGTTTCCGGTCAGCTGACACAGCGCCAGGCGATTGCCCCGCTTTTGCTCACTATCTGCCTTGATCACCGGACAGGCCTCGTAGAAGTCGGTAAACACTTTGCAGAGGTCGTAGAGATATCCGCACAGCCGATGCGGCTCCAGGGTTTCGGCCACCTCGGCCAGGCAGTCCCCGAAAGCATCGAGCGCCAGGATCACCGCGCGTTCCTGCGGCTCGATCTCGTCGCTGATCCTCAGCTCCGGTGCCGCTCCAGCGGTGGCGGCCCGGCGCAGGATGGAGTTCACCCGGGCATGCGCGTACTGAAGGTAGGCACCGGTGTCTCCGGTGAAGGACACCATCCGATTGACATCGAACACGTAGTCCTTGACCCGGGACGTGGACAGCTCCGCGTACTTGACCGAAGCGATGCCCACGATCTCAGCCAGCGCATCGAGGCCGGCCACCGGCAGTCCGGGCTGCTTCTCGGCCACGATCAGCCGGGCCTGGCGCACGGCGTCGTCCAGCAGATCACTGAGCGGAACCGTACCGCCAGCGCGGGTCTTGAACGGCCGCCCATCCGGCCCAAGCACGGTTCCGAACGCCAGGTGCCGGACGTCAGCGTCGCCGGTGATCCAACCGGCCCGGCGGGCGCAATCGAAGATCAGCCGGAAATGCATCGACTGCCGGGCGTCCACCACGTATAGGACCCGGTCAGCCTTCAGATCCCGCATGCGGTAACGAATCGTGGCCAGATCAGTGGCGTCGTAACCGTAACCGCCACCGGACTTGCGCACGATCAGCGGTACTGGCTCGCCGTCAGGGCCCAAGACCTCATCATCGAAAACACAGAGCGCGCCCTGGCTTTCGACTGCGATGCCATCAGCCACCAGTTCGTCGGCGACGTCGGCCAGCCACGGATTGTAGAACGACTCGCCAGCCGAGTCGGCCGGAGTCAGCAGGATTCCCAGGCGGGCGTAGATGGCCTGGAACGCGCCCTGCGACTCGGCCACGATCTCGCGCCACATCCGCAGGGTTTGTTCATCACCGGACTGCAGCTTCACCACCCGGGCCCGGGAGCGATCGGCGAAGCCGGGGTCGGCATCGAACGTCAGCCGGGCGGCCCGATACAGTCCGTCCAAGGCGGACGTACTGCTGTCGGTGATTCCGCTGGCGGCGAGTTCGCCTGCCCGCCAGAGCTGTTCGGGATTTTCTTCGATGTACTGAATCAGCATGCCGAACTGGGTGCCCCAATCACCCAAGTGGTTCTGCCGGATCACGTCCGCTCCGAGATGGCTGAGCAGCCGGACCAGGCAGTCGCCGATCACCGTGGTACGCAGATGTCCGACGTGCATGTCCTTGGCGATGTTGGGTGACGAATAGTCGATCACGGTGCGTTCGCCTCGCCGGGGCTGACTCACTCCCAGCCTGGGATCATTCAGCCGGACGGCGGCACGCCGCCACAACTCGGCCGCGGCGATGGTGATGTTGATGAAGCCGGGACCGGACACTTCGGCGCCGTCCACCAGTGGGTCGCCCAGGTGCTCGGCGATCTGAGCAGCCAGCACGGCGGGTGGCTGCCGGAGCCGCTTGGCCAGCGGTAAGGCGACGTTGGCCTGCAGGTCAGCGTGGGTGGAGGCGCGGACCAGGGGATCGACGTCGCCCGCTTGCGGCAGCGCGACCTGGACCGCTCGCCGCACCGCGCCAGCCACGTCGGTACTCACGGACGCCAGGGCCTGATCGGGCACGGTCCCTCCTCGGAGCAGCAGAAAAGCACTCCGGCATTGTTTCACGCCCGGCTGCTGCCCTCGGCGAGCCCGGCAACCACCGTTGCTCAGCCGGTGGCCCGTTCAGAGCCGGGGATACTTGCGGTCCTGATGCTCACCGGTCTCGAACACGTCGGATGCGGGTCCGACGATCGAGGGATCTGGGGCGCCGGCCACACCGGGATCCTTGTCGTCGTAGTGGAATTGGTTCAGCACGTAGCGCATGGCTTCGAGCCGGGCCCGCTTCTTGTCGTTGCTCTTGACCACTGACCACGGAGCGTCGGCGGTGTCGGTGTAGAAGAACATCGCCTCCTTGGCCTCGGTGTAGTCGTCCCACTTGTCCAGTGAGGCCAGATCCATGGGCGAGAGCTTCCACTGCCGGACCGGGTCGACCTGACGGATGGTGAAGCGGGTGCGCTGCTCGGACCGCGACACCGAGAACCAGAGCTTGATCAGGCGGATCTGGGAGCGGACCAGCATGCGCTCCAGTTCCGGCGCCTGGCGCATGAATTCGAGATACTCATTCGGGCTGCAGAAACCCATCACCCGCTCGACTCCGGCTCGGTTGTACCAGGACCGGTCGAACAACACGATCTCGCCCGAGGTGGGCAGTTCCCGGATGTAGCGCTGGAAGTACCATTCTCCGCTCTCCCGCGGGCTGGGTTTCTCCAGCGCTACTACCCGGGCGCCCCTCGGGTTCAGATGCTCCATGAACCGCTTGATGGTTCCACCCTTACCGGCCGCATCCCGTCCCTCGAACAGGATGACAATCTTGACGCCGGTCGCCTTGACCCAGTTCTGCAGCTTGAGGAGTTCGATCTGAAGCAGGCGCTTCTCTCGTTCGTAGTCGTCGCGCGACATCCGCTCGTCGTAGGGATATCCCTCACGCCAGGTGTCCACCCGGGTGCCGTCGGCCTGCACCAGCACCGGATCGTCATCGTCGGTGTCGTCGACGTACAGCCCAGTCAGATCGACAAGGTTGGTCTGGTCCAGCGCCACGGCAATCCTTCGCTTGGAAACAGCTTCCCAGTGAGCACGGTCCGACGAGTCGGCTCAGTGCGCAAGAAGACGGCGAAGGAATTTCCTGCGAACTTCCCGGCTACTCAATTGCCAGCGGCGCGGTACTGCTCCAGGATCTCGCTGGGGATACGGCCCCGGGAGGAGATCTCGTATCCATTGCTGGAGGCCCAGGCCCGGACCGCGGCGGTGTCGACTCCGGTCGCCACTTTGGTGGTGCCCCGGCTCTGCCGTCCACCTACCCGGCGCGCCGAAGGGATCCACTTGTCGTACGCCTTGCGGAGAGCCTTGGCGTTCTTGTCCGACAGGTCGATCTCATACGAGACTCCATCGAGACCGAAACTCACGGTCTCACTGGCGACCCTGCCATCAACATCATCAACCAGCTCTACCTGAACACGCTGCGCCATGAAAAGCATGTTGCAAGCCAAACTCCTGATGGTCAACTCGGCGCGCTGAATAAGTGTTCAAATTGCAACATCGGAGGCTGTCACGGTGCAGGCGTTGCTCATCGACAACTACGACTCGTTCACCTACAACCTGTTTCAGCTATGGACATCGGTGGCCGGTCGGCCGCCTCGCATCATTCACAATGACGACTGGGCCACCTGGGATTCCATCGATCTGACTACTCTGGGTGCCCTTCTGATTTCACCGGGCCCCGGCCGGCCCGGCCGGAACGCGGATTTCGGAATCTCGCGGGCGGCGCTCACCACCGGCCGGCCGGTACTGGGCGTCTGCTTGGGACATCAAGGCCTGTGCCTGGCTGAAGGCGCATCGATCGTGCCTTCCCCCCAGCCGGTCCACGGCCGGACCAGCCCGATCTCCCACCAGGGCACCGGGCTCTTCACCGGCCTGCCCTCACCCTTCAACGCCGTGCGGTACCACTCTCTGATCGCCACGGATATTCCTGGCTCGATCGAGGTCACCGCCAGCACACCGGGGCCGGGGAACAGTCCCGATCTGGTCATGGCTGTGCGCCATCGAACCAAACCCCACTGGGGGGTGCAGTTTCATCCTGAGTCCATCGCCACCGAGCACGGTCACCAGCTGCTGGCAAATTTCCGCGACCTGGCCATGGCGGCCACAGCGGTACACATTCGCCCTTCCAGCACTCCGTCCGGGTCATCGGCCGCCATTCCGGTAACTGGCTCGCAGGCCCGGCCCACCTTGAGGACGCCGCCGCGCCGGGCTGATTCCCTGCGCCTGCTCAGCCGCCGGATCGATGCCGAACCCGAAACCGCTGCGCTCTACGCCAGCCTTTTCGCGGCTGACCAGCATGGGTACTGGCTGGATGGCGAGGCGGTTCACCCGCCCTCGTCCCGCTTCTCGATCATGGGTGGAGGTGGCCCGCTGAGTGAGTGGGTCACCGCCTCCGCCACCGCCGACCATGTACTGGTCGAACCGGTGACCGGGATGCCCTACGCCGCTGCCGGTGACATTTTCGATTACCTGAAAGCACAGCTGAGGGCTCGAGCGATCAGCGCGCCCGAGCTGCCCCTCGACTTCGCCCTCGGTTACGTGGGTTGTCTCGGCTACGAACTGAAGGCCAACTGCGGCGGGGACGCCGCTCACCCGTCACCGTTGCCGGATGCCGGTCTGCTGTTCTCGGATCGAGGTGTCCTGATTGATCATCTGCTCGGGCAGACCTGGCTCCTGGCCTTGGCCGACGAGACGGCCGAGCCCGCACAGAGGCAATGGCTGGACGCCGCCGAGGCTGAAACGGAGCTTTGCCGAGTATCGGAGGACCTCGCGACCCTGGGTACTCCAGCAGGGCGGCCGCTCCCACCGGTGCGGTACCGGCATTCTCCGGAGCGGTACTTGGAGCTGGTCCGGCTGTGCCAGAAAGAGATCCGGGCCGGAGAGAGTTACGAGATCAATCTGACCAACGAACTGACGGTGGATGTCGCCGTCGATCCGCTGGCCACATTCCGGGAACTGCGCCGGTCGAGTCCGGCCCCATACTCGGCCCTGCTCAGAATCGGCGATGCGCATGTGCTGAGTGCCTCTCCCGAGAGAATGCTCAGCATCACGTCCGCTGGCCAGATCCAGGCCGAGCCGATCAAAGGGACCCGGCGCCGGGGCCAGAACCGGCTCGAGGACGTCGCGTTCGCCGATGAACTGGCGCACTCGGTGAAAGACCGGGCCGAAAACCTGATGATCGTGGATCTGCTCCGCAATGATCTGGGCATGGTGGCCGAGCCGGGAACCGTCAAGGTCAGAAGGCTCTTCGGGGTCGAGGCCTTCTCCGCCGTGCACCAGATGGTGAGCACAATCGAGGCGAAGCTACGGTCCGACTTGAGTCCGGTCGATTGCGTACGGGCCGCGTTTCCCGGAGGCTCGATGACTGGAGCGCCGAAACGCCGGACGATGCAGATCCTGGACCGGCTCGAAGGAGGCGCTCGTGGCGTGTATTCCGGTGCCCTCGGCTACTTCTCGCTGACTGGTGCGGTCGATCTGAGCATCGTGATCCGAACCTTGGTGGTTCGTCCCGGCCACGTCACCATCGGCAGCGGCGGCGCGATCACGGTCCTGTCCGACCCGGCCGCCGAGGTGGAGGAGATGCTGCTCAAGGCGGACGCTCCTCTGCGAGCCGTCGGCGCAGCGTTGCGGGCGCCCACAACCACAGACGCGGTCAATCAACAACTCTGACGCCCAGCGTTGATCCGAATGCGGGTGCCATGGTGATCAGCTGACTGCCGCTGATGATGGCTCCGCGCAGCGACTTGGCCCCCGACGTGAACTCCACATCAGCGGCCGAACTGAAGTCGAGCCGGCTGAGTTCGCACCGCCAGATCCATAGCGTGAATCGTGGTTCCCGGGAAGCGGTATCGGGATCCTTCGGCTGACGGCCGCTCCGAGAATACCTGGATACCGGCCGGCGGGTCAGCCCAGCCCCGACCTCGCGATGGCCAGAGCGTCAGCCTCGCTGATCCCATCTGTTGACAGGTAGAGATGCCGGACCGGGCCGAGTGTCACTTCGATCGTCACGTGTGGCAGTGCGGCAGTACGCACCAGCTGACTTCGGCTTGGTGCGTTCGCCGGAGCGCCGGGCTTGGGCCCGAAAGCGCTGGCGGGAATGGAACGGACCATACTGACCCACGTCTCGTGGCCGGCGATAGACGTGCGAGGACTGGGGTCCCGGCCGAAATGGAATGGGGCGGACATGTCCTTGTTGGCCGCCACGGCGACGTCTCCTTCGTAGGTGGCCAAGGTGATCCGGGCGTTCTTCTGATCAGCTTTGCTGGCGCTGGCGACCACGCTGTAACCGCTCAGATCGTTGATGTCACGCTCATGCGGTCCGAGTTTGGTTCGCACCGGCCGGCCGTCCAGCCGGAAACCGACGGGGAGTTCGAACACGTACCCGGACATACTGACCTCCAGCGCTGGCGAGACACGTTGTTCAGTTGTGCTTCTCGCTGCTGTACGGTCGGCCACCTCCGCTCGATGCACACCAGCTTGCTCATGGCTCAGGACGGCCGGTGCCGCGAACGCCAGTCCAGCCACCGCCACGGTGGCACCAGCGGCCGCGGCGACACTGGCCGTCGGCCGGTGCCGATACCGGCGCCTGGCACCGGAGACAAGATCGGTCGATGGATGGATGGTTTCCGCAGCCTGATTGAGTTGCCGGCGAAGTCGCAGTTCCATTTGATCGGTCATGATCCCTCCTAGGGGTTGGAGAACTCGGTATCGGTGAGCAAGGTACGGAGCCGGTCCAGGCCACGGCTGGTCGCCGACTTGACTGTGCCCTCGGTGCATCCCATGCAGGCTGCGGTTTCGGTCACCGACATGTCCTCCCAGAATCGGAAGACGACTGCTGCGCGCTGCCTCGACGGCAGCTGCCGCAGAGCCTCGAGCAACTGGTCGCGATCAGCGAAAGCGGCGTCGGGCGCTGGATGCGGCCCGAATCCCCCAGTGACCGCGCCATCATCGGCTGTGGCTGCTTCGAGCGGGATCTCGCGCATCCGGCGCGAACTGGCCCGCCATCGGTCGTGAACGAGGTTGATCAGAACGCGGCGGATATAGGCGTCGGGGTGATCGCGGGCCTGGCGCCAGCGGGCCGCTGTCCGGGCCAGCGCCATCTGCACCAGATCCTCAGCCGCGTTGACGTCACCGCTGAGGAATGCCGCAGTACGCAGCAAGGCGGGCACTCGCTCCCGGGCGAACTCTTCGAACGAGGGATCCCAATCCCTGGGGGATACCCGGATGATTCCCATGCCCCTATGAAACGCTCACCCGCCCGTTCCGGTTGCCTGGTTGCGCGGCGATGGTCTTCGGGCTTTATGGCTCCAGAAACGGGCGGGTTCTACGGCCGGATGGGCGTCCCCGGCCCAGGACCCCGGCCTCGATCAAGCGCTTGCGCGTCTGAATCAGCTTGTATACGAAGATCGCGGTGCCGGTGACGACGCCGGCGTCGTCCAGCAGTCCGACCGGGCCCAGCAGGACTTCGGGCAGGACATCGATCGGCGACACCAGATAGATCGCTGCAGCGATCATCGCTACCAGCGCTCGCGGTGGCAGCTTGAACCGCCACATCAGGAACACGATCAGCGCAGCCGCAAGCACGCCCACCGCCGCGATGATCGAAATCACGACCGTAGCGATCGTCCCCAGCGCAGTGCCGCCCTCGGAGAACATGACGACATTGTCCGCCGGCTCGTCCTCGGGGAGCCAGTCCGAAGGCCGGCCGGCTCCGGTGCCGCCCGGCGCCGGCGATGTCACCGTGCGACATGGCGGATCACGAGCCAGGCTGACGTCATGCCGACCCGGATCGACCGTCCAGGAGCTCAGGCCTGGGTGCCCGAGAACGCCAGCATCGCCACCCTGCGCGAGGCGGCCACCCGCTGCCAGGGCTGTGAACTATGGGAACCTGCCACCCAGGTGGTGTTCTCAGCGGGGAACCCCCAGGCGCCGATGATGCTGGTCGGCGAGCAGCCGGGGGACGTCGAGGATCAGCGCGGTATCCCCTTCGTCGGACCGGCCGGCCGGCTGCTGCAGGAGTCGCTGGAGGAGGCCGGGATCGCCCGGGAGTCGGTCTATGTGACCAACGCGGTCAAGCACTTCCGATTCCAGGCTCGCGGCAAGCGGCGGATCCATCAGAAGCCGGAGCTGGCCCACATCACCGCCTGCAAGCCCTGGCTCACCGCCGAGCTGGAACTGGTCCAGCCCGAGGTAATCGTCGTTCTCGGCGCCACAGCCGCCACCGCCCTGCTGGGCAAGGACTTCCGGGTCACTCAGCGCCGAGGGGAAGTGATCGAGGGGGACTTCATCGGATCGGCGAAACTCATGGCCACCGTGCACCCGTCATCAGTCCTCCGCGCACCGGACGACGACCGGGCCCAGGCCCGCGCCGATCTGGTCGCCGATTTGAAAATCGCTGGTGCACTGATCGATTAGCACACCATCGGCCGCATTGATAGACAGGAATGGTCAGTGAAGCACATACATACCAAGGAGATGATGACGTGTCGCAGGTCCAGGAGTCGGTCGACGTCCACGTGCCTGTCCGCACCGCCTACGACCAGTGGACGCAGTTCGAGTCGTTCCCCAATTTCATGAACGGCGTCGAGAGCATCACTCAGCTTGACGACAAGCGCAGTCACTGGGTCACCAACATCGGTGGCGTGAAGCGGGAGTTCGATACCGAGATAACCGAGCAACACCCCGACGAGCGGGTCGCCTGGAAGAGCGTCGGAGGCGACACGCGGCAAGCCGGAGTGGTCACCTTCCATCGCTTGGACGACGACAACACCCGGGTGATGATCCAGATCGACTGGGAGCCCGAGGGTCTGGTGGAGAAGGCCGGCAGTGCCCTCAATCTGGACGATCATCAGGTGAAGGCGGACGCCAAGCGCTTCAAGGAGTTCATCGAGAAGCGCGGGACCGAGACCGGAGCCTGGCGCGGGAACGTCTCGCCCCCCTCGTCCTGATCCGCGCCAGCCGATCTAGCAAAGCACATCCCTGGATCGGCAATGCCTTCCACCCCCGGCCACCCGGGCCGGAGTATTGAGCGGGGGGCGGAACTGGTGGCCCGTCCTGGGGCTTCCGCGAGAGCCGGTAGTGTTCGCTGAATTCAGGGCGGGTCGCCTGGGCCGGAAGAGTTCAGAAGTTGCGGAGTCTTTCCCCCGGCGTTCAGCTTCAGGTCGATGGCTATGGAGATGCTCACAGTGGCAATTGGACGACTGGCCGCACGCACACTCATCGGCGCACTCTTCATCGGCCACGGAACCCAGAAGTTGTTCGGCTGGTTCGATGGGCCGGGCCCCGCGGGTACGACCGGCATGATGAGCAAGCTCCGGCTGGAACCGGCCAAGGTCAATGCGCTAGCCGCTGGGATCACTGAAACGGCCGGCGGAACCGCCCTCGTCCTGGGCCTGGCCACGCCGCTGGCGGCGGCCAGCCTGATTGGAACCATGATCACCGCGATCCGGACGGTGCACCTGCCGAACGGGCCGTGGGTGAGCAAAGGCGGCTACGAGTACAACGCAGTGCTGATCGCCACGCTGGCGATCCTGGCCGAACAGGGCCCCGGACCCTTTTCACTGGACGCGAAACTCGGTATCGACGAACCCGGCTGGAAGGGGGCTCTGGCCGCGCTGGGGCTGGGTGCCGCCGTGTCCACCGCAGTGGTCGAGGCCGGCCACCGGATCGCGGACGCGTCGCCGGACGCCAGCCCATCCGCCTGATCCTTGGGCTTGACTCGCCCGTTCCCACCGGATCCAGGCGGGCGCCACTACGGCACGAGTTCGTCACCAGGCTGGTTCACCGTCAGCCAGTATGTTCCCAGCCGCTTCAAAGTGGTGAAGAACTGATCGATGTCGACCGGCTTGACCACATAGCTGTTCGCTCCCAGCTCATAGCTGGAGATCAGATCCCGGCGCTCGGCCGACGACGTCAGCATCACCACCGGTATCTGGCTCAGCCGCGGATGTCCCTTGATCTCGCGCAGCACTTCAAATCCGTTGATCAGTGGCATGTTCACGTCGAGCAGGATGACGCGCGGTACGTCGTCCGGGTCGCGGTCGCCAAAAGCACCTCGGCAGAACAGCAGATCCAGAGCCTCCAAACCGTCTGTGACGGCGCGCACCTCGAAAGCGCTTCCGGCGCCTTGAGTGAGCGCCAGCGTGGTCAGTTCGCGGTCGCTGGGACTGTCTTCGACGAGCAGCAACCAGGGCCCAGCCGCCTCCTGAGAAGTCATTCGACCATCGCCGCCGTCGCCGTCGACGCGTCCACCACTGATTCCGGGTTTCCATTCACGGGCAGAGAGAAACTGAACCGGGTCTCATGGCCCGCATCACTGGTGGCCCAGATACGCCCACCATGGCGGCTGATCACCCGATAGGCAATGGCCAGCCCGATCCCCACCCCGGGAAACTGATCCCGGTGCAGGCGCTGGAAAACTTTGAAAAGCTTTTCCGAATAACGCATGTCGAAGCCTGCGCCATTGTCGATGACCTCGAAGACCACCTGCGCATGTTCTGCGCGCGAGGTGACCCGCACGCTGGGTTCAGCCGGCGAACCACTGAACTTGACCGCGTTGTCGAGGAGATTCAGCCAGACCTGGCGCAGCAACTGCGGGTCGGCGGTCACCGGCATCAGTGGCTCGATCTCGAAAGTTGTTGCCAATCCCGGATATCGGCTGGCTACGTCCGTCCAGCAGCGCTGAGCCAGCGCAGTCATGTCGATCTTTTTCGGTTCCATCGGCTGGCGTTGGATCCGGGAGAGCAGCAGCAGGCCGTCGATCAGATGACCCAATCTGAGCGCACTGTTCTCGATCTGACCCAGTAGCAGCTGGGCGTCCGGCGGAAGAACGTGGCCATGACGCTCCTCCAGGAGACGCGAGAACCCGTGCACAGCACGGACTGGCGCGCGCAGATCATGAGCGACGCTGTAGGAGAATCCCTCATTCAACTCGCTCAGTTCGCGGTTCAGCTTCTGCACCGCCCGCTCGGCCTGATAGCGCGGGGTGACATCGTGCACGACCTTGACGAAGGCGACCACCTCACCGCCACCGTCCCGGACAGCAGTGATCACGCCGTCGGCCCAGAACGTGCTGCCGTCCTTGCGCACCCGGACGCCGCCGGTCTTGGCCGAGCCATGCATCCGGGCCTGACCGAGAATGGATCCGGGTACGCCGCTGGCCGCGTCGCCGGCCCGGAAGAACATGGCATAGGGACGGCCGACGATCTCCTCCCGGGTGTACCCCAGCAGTTGCCGAGCGTTCTTGCTCCAGCTTCGGACCTCACCGTCGGGGCCCAGTTGCAGGATCACATAGCCGGCGGCGCCATCCATCAGCATGCTGAGCTCGTCCAGGCTGGCACTGTTGGCCCGCTGATCCTGCTGATTCCTGGCCGACTCGCGGAAAGTGACCAGGGCTGCGGCCGAGCCGTTCGGCAGGTGCAGCGGATGGGCACTGATCACGAACCGGCGGCCGTGTGGATGCTCGTCGTCGCTGATCAGCAGTTCCTGGTTGCGGACGGTCTCGCCGCGCAGCGCTCGGTTCACCGGCCATTGGGCTTCCGGGCAGACGGTCATCCCATCCGCGACGTACACCACCCGGCCGGCCACGCGGCCCGAGCAGGCCGGGCGCTCGCCCGCTCCCGGAGTCAGGCCCAGCCGCGCGGCAGCGGGGTTGGCCATCAGCTGACCGAAGGCGTCGTACAGGACCAGAGCCGTCTCGACGCCGTCCCAGACCCCTCGCAGCAGGGCCTCGGCCGGCATCGTGTCAGCCGGAGGCCCGGCAGTCGCACTCGTCATCAGCGCACCCCCTGAGCGCA
This sequence comes from uncultured Kineosporia sp., assembly GCA_937859855.1. The sequence continues at coordinate 10,655 of CALMAR010000151.1, read as the reverse complement.
TCGTCTGGTCGTGAGCGGGCCCGGCTGCGCCGGACCTGGCTCGCTTCAGGATCATCGACAGCACCGGCTGGAACCTTGCCCGCCCAGCGCTGGGCAAAATATGCGGCGGAATCCGGCGTTAGGACCGAAGTCGATGTCAGTACCGGTCTTGGCGAGTTGCGAACAGCAGGTGGCTGGGGTGAACACTCCCTAACGCCGGCGCCGGTGCTTACCTCCCGGTCCGTAGACCACCAGGCTGACCAGCGGGATGAGCAGGAAGAACCACCACTTCCAGGTGATGAAGAACAGCACCAGCGCGATCGGGGGGGCGACCGCCATCATCCATCGGCCGATCTCGGGTGAAACCAGCCCCTGGCTGGGCTCGGCATCGGCTAACCGATCCCCGGCTCTGCGATCAGCGCGGTCAGCGCGACCGGCTCGCCCGGTGGGGTGAACCACGCCTGAACCGGCCGTCTCACCCGGGCCCCCGGCCGGGCGCGGCGGCCTGGGTGACTTCGTCCGGGCGTTGCCCGGCGCCGGATGCGGTGCGGGCAGATCCGCGAACAGGGAATCGACGTCAGCCCAGGTGATCGCTCGTTTGGCGGCCTCGCTGCGGTCCTCGTATTCATGCGCGGACAGCCGCCCGGCCCGGGTGTGCTCGCTCAGCGCATCGACGGCCGCCTCCCGATCCGTCGTGCCGATCCGAAGGCTGGCCCGATCAGCTGGTGGCTGAGCCGGGAATGACTGCTCGTCCCCGTCCATAACCCGATTCTTCCGCACCGCCGTACGGCTTGGCATCCGCAGCAGACGCCAGCGAGCCAGAGGATGAGAATGCTGAGATGCGGGAACGGCCGATTCGCAGCGGAGACGAGCCGATTCACGCCCGTAGTCCGCTGACCCTGCGGCTGGTCCTGGCCTTACTCGGCCTGATCTGGAGCGCCGGAGCCGCCATCGTGTTCATCGTGGTGGATGCGCCGGTTCTCGCCGCCGGGTTCGCGGTGGTGGCGGTGATCGCACTGGCCGACTCGGTGATCGTGGTCCGGCATATTCGAGCGGGCCCGCACTACCAGCCGGGGCCGGACGTGCCGCCGTATCGCCCGGTGGCCCCGTATCGGGCGCCGCAGCCGCCCCGGCGGCGGATCGCACCAGCCGGGCGCCTGCGCCGCTATCTGGCCCTGATGGCAGTGTGCCTGGTGCTGCTGGTACTGGCCTGGACCTGGTTCCGGTTGTTCTCCACCGGCCTGGCCGTCGCCGTCACCCTGGTGGCGATGGTGATCCCGCCGATCGCGGCGATCGTGGCCAATGCCGGTGCGCTGGAAGGCCATCCGCCCGGCCGGGACCTTGGACGCCGCCCGGCGCCGAGCCCGCCTCCTGACCCCGACCCGTTCGATGATCCCGGCTCCAGCGGATCAGCCGATCAGGCTTCAGGCCGGTAGCAGCCCCCGGCGCTCCAGCAGTGGCTCGACCCGGGGTCCACGGCCGCGGAAGGCAGCGAAAGCGGCCATCGGATCCACCGCCCCACCCCGGGACAACACCTCGCGCCGGAACTGCTCGCCCGACGACCGCTGCAGGCCACCGGATTCCAAGAACCACTCCACGGCATCTGCGTCCAGCACCTCGCTCCACAGATAGGAGTAGTAGGCGGCCGAGTACCCACCGGCGAAAATGTGCGCGAAGTAGGTGCTGCCGTAACGTGGTGGGATCAGAGGCAGCGAAAGCCCATGTTGCGCAAGTGCTTCGCGCTCGAAGTCCTCGACCTGGTCAGCGCTGATCGGCCCATCAGCAGTGGTCCGCTGATGCCAGGCCTGATCCAGCAGCATGGCGGCGAGGATCTCGGTGGTGGCGTAGCCCTGCCCGAACGACTGGGCCGCGAGCAAGCCCTCCCGCACCTGGCCCGGCAGCGCCTCGCCGGTCTCCACGTGCCGCGCGTACTGGGCCAGCAGCTCCGGCCACCAGGCCCACATCTCGTTCAGCTGGGAGGGGAACTCGACGAAGTCCGGCGGCACACTGGTGCCGGACAGCCGCGGATATCTGACCTGCGACAGCACACCGTGCAGCACATGTCCGAATTCGTGGAACGCGGTAACGGTTTCATCCATGCTCAGCAGGGCCGGGACGCCGGATGGTGGCTTCGGCACGTTCAGATTGATCACCACCACCGGGACGGTGCCCAGCAGGTCAGACTGGCGGGCGAAACTGCTCATCCAGGCGCCCCCGCGCTTGGAGTCCCTTGCGTACCAGTCGGTTATCACCAGCCCCAGGGCGGTGGACCCGGCGTCGAGTACTTCGTACACCTCGGCGTCCGGATGGTAGGCCACCAGGTCGTCGCGCCGGGTGAACCGCAATCCGTACAGTGCCCCAGCCGCCGCGAAGATCCCCTCCCGGACCACCCGGCCCAGCTCGAACCATGGCCGGATGGCGGCCGAATCCCGCGAGAAGCGAAGCTGAGCAAGCTTTTCCGAGTAGTAAGCCCAGTCCCAGGGCTGCAGGAGGCCGTCCACTCCATCCTGACGCATCGCCGCGGTCAGCTCGCGTTGCTCCTGCGCGGCGTTGGCCAGTGCGGGCTCGACCATGGACAGCAACAGGGCCATCACCGACTCGACCGATCCGGCGGTCTGGTCGGCGACCGTGTAGGACGCGTGATCGCGATATCCGAGCAGAGCCGCCCGCTGCGCCCGCAGATCAACCATCCGGATGATGATCTCGCGGGTGTCGTTCTGGTTGTTCCGCCGTCCCCGGCTGACTGACGCGGTGTGCAGCCGCTGGCGCAGCGACCGGTCGCGCAGCACGGCCAGGGCCGGCTGCGCACTGGGCAGGACCAATGTGATCAGGAAGCCGTCCAGGCCACGCCCGATGGCGGCCTCTGCACAGGCCTTGATGGCGTCGGGGGTCAAGCCGTCCAGTTCGTCCTCGTCCAGGACATGCACAGCCAGCTCATTGGTGTCGGCCTGCAGCCGGTTACGAAAATCGGAGCCGAGGCTGCTCAGTTCGGCGTTCAGCTCACGCAGCCGGGACCGTTCGGCGTCCGCCAGACTGGCGCCAGCCCGGGTCTGGTCCAGGTGCCAGCGATCCAGCAACCGAGCCGTCTCCAGATCCAGGTTCAGCTGATCTCGTTGCTGGTGAAGCGAATTCACCCGCTCGAAGATTCGCTGGTCCATCAGGATCTGATCGTGATGGGCCGCCAGCAGCGGAACCATCTCACGCTCGATCTCCAGCAGCCCGGGCGAGGACGCCGAGCTGACCAGGTTGAACAGGACGGCGGCCACCCGGCTCAGCAACTGCCCCGATCGCTCCAGCGGATCGAGGGTGTTCGCCACCGTGGCCGGTTGCGCCACGGCGGCAATGGCGTCGATCTCGGAGCGCTGGACGGCCATGCCTTCCATGAAGGCGGGCCGGAAGTGCTCGTTGCGGATCTCGGCGAAAGCGGGCAGGCCATGCGGCAGCGGGCTCGGCTGGGCGAAGGGATTACCCGCGGGCAAGGTCATCGGTGGCTCCTGAGGTGTCAGTCAGCGATCCGGTGACTGTACGGTCCCTGGCTGAGACCGTGGCTACCACCCCGAATGTGCGTGACCCGGGCATCGCCGGGAGCAGCTGCGCTCGCCCGCCGACGTTACGCGGTGACCGTGCCGTACTCGTTGACAGCGGTGATGATCTCGCCGAGAACCCGCTCGGCCTCCTGGTGCGGTACCTGGCAGGTCCCGGCCGCGTGGTGACCGCCTCCGCCATAGCCGAGCATCAGCGCTCCGATGTCCACCGGCGAGCTGCGGTCAATGATCGACTTACCCACCGCAAAAACTGTGTTCTGCTTCTGTTTTCCCCAGATCGCATGGGCCGAGACCCGGCACTGCGGGTAGAGGGCATAGACCATGAACCGGTTCCCGGCATGGATGACGTCCTCCTCGCGAAGGTCGACCACGACCAGGTCGCCGTGCACCTGGCAGACCCGGCGCAGCTGTTCGACGAACAGCTGACTCTGCTGGTGATACAGCGTGACCCGTTCGGCCACATCGGGATCGCTCAGGATGTCGGTCACCGACTCGTGCTGCAGCACCTGATCGATGAGCTTCATCATCAACTGGTAGTTGCTGATCCGGAAGTCGCGGAACCGGCCCAGGCCGGTGCGGCTGTCCATCAGATAGTTCAGCAATGTCCAGTCAGTGGGACGCAGGATCTCCTCCAGCGTGTAGTCGGCCGAGTCGGCCTGGTCCACCGCCTGCATCAGCTCGGCCGACACCTGCGGGAAGGCCTCCACGCCGCCGAAGTAGTCGTAGACCACGCGAGCGGCCGACGGGGCAGCCGGATCGATCACGTGATTGGCCGCCGCCCCACCAGCCCGCAGCGCCTCGCTGTGATGGTGGTCGAAGACGACGTGAGCGGCCGGGGCGTACGGCAGATTGGTCAGGATGTCCCGGCCGGTGATCTCGACGCTGCCGTCCTGCACATCCTTGGGGTGCACGAAGTCGATCTCGTCGATCATGCCCAGCGACCGGAGCAGGACGGCGCAGACCAGGCCGTCGAAATCGCTGCGGGTCACCAGCCGGTACTTCTGCTCTGCCGTGAACGAGGCCGTCATGGACAGTGCGTCGGCACTGGCGCCGGTACCAGCGATCAGCCGAACGGGTGAAGGCCTGACGTGGTGTTGCAGAATGCCCTGATGGAGGCGCGCTGGGTGGATCTCGACGGACCGATGCACTACATCGATCACGGCGGACCGGCGGGCGCCCCGACCATCGTCTGCGTGCATGGCCTGGGCGGCTCGCACGCGAACTGGTCGTCGCTGGCGCCCCTGCTGGCCACCCGCTACCGGGTGCTCACGCCCGACCTGGCCGGATTCGGGCTGACCGTCGGCGGCCCGCGCTCGTCCACCGTCACGGCCAATCGGCGGCTGCTGGACCGGTTCCTGACCGAGGTCAGCCGCACCCCGGTGATCCTGATCGGTAACTCCATGGGCGGCCTGATCAGCGCGCTGGAGGCGGCCGGGAACCCGGCCCTGGTCAGCCACCTGATCCTGCTCGATCCGGCGCTGCCGGTTCCGCTGGCCTGGCCGGACCCGCAGGTGACGGCGATCGTGGCGGAGTTGCTGCTGCCAGGCCGGGCTCGCCGGGCGCTGCAGCAGCGCCGCAGCCCCCGGACCAGCGACCAGATCGCGGAGGACCTGCTCACCCTGGTCTGCGCCGATCCCAGCCGGATCACGGCCGAAGTCCTTCAGGAGCACAAGGATCTGGCCCGGCGCCGGGCCAGCGACCAACACGCCAATCGGGACTTCCTGGTCGCCGCGCAGTCCCTTCGTCCCTTCCTGGGTGCCGGTCGGCGCCGGTTCAACGCACTGCTGCACTCGATCGAGGCGCCGGTACTGCTGGTGCACGGGGACCGCGATCGGCTGATCAACATCCGGGCGGCCCGGCGAGCCGCGATCGCCAACCCAGCCTGGTCGTTCGTGATCGCCCGGGGGATTGGGCATGTGCCGCAGCTGGAAGCGCCGGAGTGGACGGCCGAGCAGGTGCTGCGCTGGCTGTCGGCCCATCCGTCCCAGTCCCGGGCGGCGTGAGCTGCGCCGGACGGGTCAGCCGGGTGGCGGACGGAGCATCGTGATCAGGCTGGCCAGCAGCTGCGATCGGCTGGGAAGCTGCTCGGCGTATTCGGGCGACATCATCTGCCGCATGCAGACCCGCAGGAACAGGCTGCCCAGCAGCATCATCGCTATCGGTTCCGGATCGACGTCCGCGCGCACCAACCCGGACTGCTGCCGGCCGCGCAGATAGCGGGCGATCCCGTCGATTCCGCGATGCGGGCCAAAGTCCTTGCCGAGCAGGAACTTCGCTATGCCTTCCCGCAGTTCGGCATCTGACTGGGCGGCGATCAGCACGATCAGGGCCTGGTCCAGGAAGCGTTCGATGCCGGTGCTGAGCGCGTCCAGGGTCTCCGCCACCTCGGCCTGCGCGGATGGCGAGACCTCCATCAGCGCGGTCAGGCTGTCCTCGATCACGGAGGTCAGCAGACCGATCCGATCGGTGAAGTGGTAGAACACGCTGCCTTCGGAAACCCCGGCCCGGGCGGCGACTTCGCGGGTGGTGAGACGGCTGGCCCCGCGTTCGGCCAGCAGATCGAGAGCCGAAGCCAGGATGGCTTCCCGGCCGCCCGAACGCGGCCGCCCCCGCCGCGCGTGAGGCTTGGGCGCGGGCCCGGGGCAGGGTGTTGCAGGCATGGTTCCGGCAGTGTACTCGTGCACTTGTGAATGCCTCCGGCCGGCCGGGGGATGATCTCCATCGGGCCCAGCGCCACCGGGTCCCCGGTCAGCCGGGTCCGGACGCGCAGGCGGCCGCGGCGGCGGCGAAGGCGGCGCCCCGGTGCCGATAGTCGAGGAACCGGCCGAAGGATGGAGCCGCCGGTGACAACAGCACAACGCCGCCGGGCTGAGCCCACTGGTATCCGGCGCGGACGGCGTCGGCCAGGTCGGCGGCGTCCTGCACCGACACCGCCGGACCCGCTCCGGCCCGCAGCAGGGTGTCCCGGATCCGCGGCCCGTTGTCGGGCACGGCGAGGACCAGCAGTTCATGCCGGCGCAAGCGCAGGCCCTCGGCCAGTGGCCGGTAGTCGATCCCGCGGTCCTGGCCGCCGACGATGAGCGCCACCCGCCGGGTCTCGAACGCCTCCACGGCGGCCAGGGTGGGCAGCACGTTGGTCGACAGCCCGTCGTCCACGAAGGTCACGCCCCGCACGGTGGCGACCGGTTGCAGCCGGCTCTCCAGGCCCTTGAATCCGGCGGCGGCGGCCACCATCGCCTGATCATCCTGAGCGCCACCAGCACCAGCGGCGACCAGCAGGGCCTTGGCGATCATGGCGTTTCGGCGGTTGTGCGACCCGAGCAGGCCCAGTGCATCGATCCAGGCGGCCGGCTGGCTGTCGGCCGCGCAGACCCACTCCACCCTCTGGCCCAGCAGATTCCGGCGATCGCGCAACAGCTGGCTGTCGCCGTTGGCCACGGTCAGGCTCGAGCCGGGCCGGGTACACAGCGACAGCTTGTCCCGGTAGTAGCGCTCGACGTCGTTGCCGTGCCAGGGCAGATGATCCGGGTGCAGGGAGGTGACCCCGGCCTGCGGCGGGGCCACCCGCAGCTGGGCCGCCTGGTAGCTGGACACCTCGATCGCCCACAGATCCGGCCGGGTGGCCGGAGCCAGCAGCGGATCGTATGGAGGAACGCCGATGTTGCCCCCGGTCTGGGCCCGCAGCCCGAGCCCCCGGGCCAGGTGAGCGATGAGCGCGGTGGTGGTGCTCTTGCCCTTGGTGCCGGTCACACAGATCACCTGGGAGCGATCGATGCCCGCCAGCCACAGGCTCAGGCCGCCGACCAGCTCGATCCGGCTGTCCCGCAGCGCTTCTACGACCGGGCCGTAGAGCGACACCCCCGGACTGGTGATCACCACATCGCACCGGATCAGGCTTGCCAGTCCGCCCTGATCCGTGCGCAGCACCGTGGAACCGTCCAGTCCGGGCTGGGTCTGGTCCACCGCCTGCGGTGCGTCATCCACCAGGACGGGATCGATGCCCAGGGCCCGGCAGGCCCGCACGCTGGCGGCGCCCTCCCGCCCGAGGCCGTAGACGCCGACCCGGCTTCCGGGCAGGTCAGACCAGGAGAGGGCCGGGCGCATAACGTTCCGGGATGAAGTGAGACCCCAGCGGAGCCAGCAGAACCGCCGGATCGGCCAGATGATCGTCGTTCCAGGCGGCGGCCTCGCTCACCAACGTGAGGAGAACCGGCTCATCGGTTCGGTCTTGGCGGCGCAGCGCCATTCGCGCGGCGGCCCGGCATTCGCCCTCGTCACCGACGCATTCCCACGGTTTGGCGTCCGGTGTGACCGCGAGCAGGTTGCGGAACTGGCTGAGCAGTTCGGGATTGGCCAGCGGCTCCCGGCCCCCGAACACCTGCGCGAGAGCGGCCTTCGGGATGAACGGCGACAGAATCAGGTCGATGAAGCAGCACTTGTCGCACTCCCCGCACCAGCGAGTCGCTCGCCGGGCCGGATCGATGGTGAAAGCGCGGTTGCAGCTGCGGAAGTACTGCCAGTACTCCGGAGACCGGGCGAAGCGCTCGGCGATCCACAGTTCACTGAATGGCCGCAGCAGGGAGAAGTAATCCAAGCCGGTGCCGATGCTGTGAGCCAGCATAGTTCGCAACCCGGCCTCGAACGCTTCGCTCTTGGAGTACTGGTGGTTGATCGGGCGGCCACCAGCGATCAGGGTGGCCGCCGACGCCGCCCACTCGTTTGACATCACCCCCGCGTCCCGGCCGGTCAGCACGGCGGCCAGCACCGCAATCGCGGAGATCACTCCGGTGACTGGGACATGCCCGTTCAGAAAACCCAGTGCGGCCGAGCGCAGCACCTGGTCATCGATTGCCCGCTCGGCCCGGATCACCGGCCAGCCGGTGACCGCAGCGGGGCGCTCGATCGCCTCGAAGCGATCTCCGGGCCGGTTGACCACAAACAACGCGCCATCGTTGGTGGTGCGCCGGATCAGCTCGGCACTGACGATCGAGTCCAGCCCGCCACCGAAGGGCAGCAGCGGACGGTTCGGCGATGGGTGGTAGGACGCCGGTGCCAGGCGCTCCAGCCGGGCGGCCTCGATCCGCAGGCCGGACAGATCAATACCGTTGCGATAGGCGAATTCGCCCAGGCCGCCGACGTAGAACGACCGCAAGAATGTTCGTTCGGCATCGGTCACGGCGGTCTGGCCGAGGTCGATCACCGGCGGTGCGCCCGCCTTGTAATAGGAGACCCCGGCCAGCAGGAACACCAGCCGGGCCGCCTCGGCGACCCCGGGCCGGCCCCAATCGGCACCGGCCTCGCCCAGCTGGGGAAAGCTGATCACTTCGGTGAAGCTCCGGTCGTCCAGCTGGTAGTGGCAACGCAGCACCGCAGCGTGCTCGTCGACGTCGAACCCCAGGTATTGGAACCGCTCGGCGCGCGGGGCGGCCATCAACCAGCCTCCGCATGCAGCCAGGCGAACAGCCCAAAGCGGCCGCATGCGCCTTCACTTCGGTGGCTGTAGAACGGCGTGTCCGGCCCCGTGTCAAACTCAGCCACATGGATCTGGCTGTCCCGCAGGCCTTCTCGCCGCAGCAGTAAACTATTCGCGGCCCAGAGATCGAATCTCCAGTGGCCTTCTCCGTCCGGCGTGATCACCTCCGGTGCCTGTGGCCCGAAAGCAGCCAGGGCGGCGTCGTGGACGTCGGTCCCGACCTGATATCGGCCGGGATGGATGGCCGGCCCGATGCAGGCGACCAGATCGGCCGGCTCCGCGCCGAGCTGGCGCAGCCGGGTGATCGCGGCCCGCGTCACCCCGGTCACGGTGCCCCGCCAGCCCGCATGCACACAGGCAAGCAGGCGCCTGCCCGGATCGACGATCACGATCGGCACACAGTCGGCCACCAGCACGGCCAGGACCAGGCCGGGAGTGGCGGTGACCAGTGCATCGGTTCCGGCCAGGGCGTCGTCGTGGCTGGCCCAGCCCCGGCCCCGGTCCTGCACACCGGCCAGCCCGGCCAGGGGACCGTGGGACTGCCGGGCGAACACGAAATCACCAGGATCGAGGTCCAGAGCCGCAGCCAGCCGGCTCCGGTTTGCCAGCACTGCGCCCGGCTGATCCCCGACATGCAGGCCGAGGTTGAGACTGGTGTAAGCGCCGGCCGACCCCCCGCCGTACCGGGTGCTGATCACGGCGCTGACCCCCAGGCCATCCAGGGCCGGCCAGCCCAGCAGGGGCAGATCTGAGGCCCAGCGCCAGGCCGAGGCGCCGCCTGGATCGATGGGCAGGTCAGCCGGCGGATGGGCGGATGGGGCAACCAGCTTGGCCGGGTGATTCATCGGTCCGCGTCGTAGCGCAGCCCGATCTGGCGCCGGACCTCGTCCAGAGTGGCCAGCACCGAAACGGTTTCGGCCAGCGGCATCACTGGGCTCTGCGTCAGTCCAGCGGCGGCGCAGCGACCGGCCTCCGCGATCTCGAAACGCATCCCCTTGCTGAGCTCGGAGCGCTTCTCTCCGGCCGGAAAGATTTCGTCGTCGCGCCCCTCCCGGTGGATCAGCCGGAAACCCGCACTGCTATACCAGTTCGGCTCGATCTCGATCCGGGCGCCGGTTCCAGCGATGAACGCCCGCGTCGGGGCTTTGGCGGCCGAGGTACAGGTGAGCACAGCCTGGGCGCCCCCCGGATAGTGCAGGACGGCGCTGGTGGTGAGATCCACGCCGGTCATGGCCGGGGTGGACACCGCCAGGACCCGATCCGGCGAGCCCAGCACCATCGATGCGAACGAGAACGGGTAGATGCCCAGGTCGAGCAACGCCCCGCCACCCAGTTCGGGGGCGAACAGCCGATGCGCCGGATCCCGGGCGAACCACATACCCATGTCGGCGTGCAGGAGGGCGATCTCGCCCAGCGCGCCCTCAGCCAGCAGTTCGCGGATCCGGACCATGTGCGGCAGAAACCGGGTCCACATCGCCTCCATGCAGAACACGCCGGCCGCGGTGGCGGCGTCGACAATCTGCTGGGCCTGGCTGGCGTTCATCGCGAACGGTTTCTCGATCAGAACGTGCTTGCCCGCACCGATGGCCAGCAGCGCGTGTTCGGCGTGGAACGGGTGCGGACTGGCCACGTAGACGGCGTCCACCTGGCCGGACCCC
>CALMAR010000150.1:2160-2439 GCA_937859855.1 uncultured Kineosporia sp. | reverse complement strand
GGCGGCGCACCGTGCGCCCTGGGGCAACATGTACGAGTTCTCGGTCACCGGCGCCGCGGTGGTGGTGGCCGTGTTCCTGGTGGTGCTGCTGCGCCGGGACCTGCGCTTCCTCGGGGTATTCGTGATCGGGCCGGTGCTGCTCTCCCTCGGGTTGGCCGTGACCGTGCTGTACACCCAGGCGGCGCAGCTGGTTCCGGCCCTGCAGGAGAACTTCTGGCTGGTCATCCACGTCTCGGTCGCATTCACCGCCTCGGCCCTGCTCACTCTGGGCTTCTCGCT
>CALMAR010000150.1:0-2129 GCA_937859855.1 uncultured Kineosporia sp. | reverse complement strand
GCGTGATCCAGCTGGTCCAGCAGCGCCGGGAGGACCTGCGCCGCCTGGGCCGCCCGCCGGTGGGCGGCGCCTTCATGGATCGACTGCCCAGCGCCAAGGAGCTGGAGCAGGCCGCCTACCGGCTGCACGCCGTGGCCTTCCCGCTGTGGACCTTCACCCTGATGGCTGGAGCGATCTGGGCCGAAAAGGCCTGGGGGCGCTACTGGAACTGGGATCCCAAGGAGGTGTGGACCTTCATCATCTGGGTCGTCTACGCCGGCTATCTGCACGCCCGGGCCACCCGCGGCTGGGACGGCCGTCGCTCGGCCTATTTCGCGATGGCCGGATTCGCCTGTCTGCTGGTCAACTGGTTCGTGGTCAACATCTTCTTCTCCGGCCTGCACTCCTACGCCGGGGTCGGAAGCTCCTGAACGCCGGGCGAGTCCTCTAGACCGGCTCGGCCGGACCCGACGGCGGCTTGCGCCGCTTGTTCAGCGAGCGCAGGAACTCCGGGTCATCGTCCGGTGGGATGGTTCGCGGCTCGAAACGGCGTCCGCCGTCGCCCGGCCCCTGGTTCTGCACGCCGAGCCAGATCCAGAACAGCCCCCCGATCCAGGGCGGAACGATGATCACCAGCAGCCACAGCGGCTTGGGCATGATCTGGACGTCGGCGTTGTCCGTGCGCAGGCAGTCGATCACCGCATAGATCGTGATCCCGATGACGATCAGGGCAAGGATGAGCCTGAACATCTGCCTACTGTAAGCCTGTTCTCGAAGGCCGGTGCTCCCTGAGCATCGGCTGTGACCAATGGGTGATGTGGGCCGTGCCCCGGCACCCCGGCGCCGGTTCGGGTGGCAGCCGGATGGCTGGAACCCTGCTATCTGAGCCGGAACTCGCGGGGCAGCCGGAGCGAGAGCAGATTCGTCACGTCGTGGGCCGGCATCGCCCCGGCGATGGCCTGACCCTGGACGGCGTCGGCCTGGATCCGGCGAGCGCCCTGCAGTTGCGGCCTGGTTTGCACCCCGGTGGCGACCACCCGCAGCCCGAGCTCGTGAGCCATCGCGGCAAGGCCCCGGGGGACCGTGCCGTCGCCGTCGAGCGCAGCCGTCAGTTCCGGGTCGATCTTGATCGCATTGATCGGCAGCGAACTGAGTGCGGTCAGGGACGTGCCGGCGCAACCGAAGTCGTCCAGAGCGATCGCGATGCCCAGCGATCGAAGCATCTGCAAGGTGTGCGAACTCAGCTCCGGCCAGGCCGGCCCGGCCGCGCTCACCTGTAGCACCAGGCAGGACGGCTCCAGTCCCCGAACCGCCAGCCGAGCCGAAACATCGTGCGCCAGACCGGCATTGCGCAGCTGGCTGGGCAGCAGGGTGACCCAGACCTGATCGACACCAACCCCCTCGGCCCGCCACTGCAGTAGCGCGTCCAGCGCCTGCTCGATCAGCCGGAGACCCAGCTGGCCACCCAGGCCGAGCTCTTCGGCCATGGCCATGATCGGCTGGCCGGTGATCGTAGTGGCGTCCGGGCGGGTCCAGTGGGCCAGTGCCTCGGCGCCGACGATCCGGTCGTCATCGGTGCCGGACGCCGCCAGCGCCAGCACCGGCTGGTACCAGACGCCGATCGCCGCCTGCCGGATGGCATCGGCCAGTTCGATCTCCAGCTGCGCGCGGGTGCTGGCCCCGGCCCGCACCGCTTGATTGAAGGTCACCCAGCGGGCCCGCCCATCGGCCTGGGCGGCCCGCAGCGCCTGATCGGCGGCCTGGATCAGATCCGCGCCGCTGCTCAGGTCCGGAACCTGGTGGTGGCGCGCGGATCCCAGTGAGCAGGTGACGTGAATCTCACGGCCGGCGCTGACCGGCTGCTGCACGGAGCTGGTCACCGTGCGGGCCAGGCCGGCGCAGCTGTCCGCCGTGGCGCCGGGAATCAGCACCGCGAACTGCTCGGGCGCGATCTGGAACAGCCGGTGGGCCTGCGGTAATGCGGCACGCAGACGCCGTCCGATCACGGCGGCGACGTCGCTGGCGGCGCTCGCACCCAGCGCGTCGGTGAGAACGCGGAAACCGTCGAGCTCGATCACACCCAGCCCGACCGGCTGGTCCGGTTCGCTGGTCCGCAGCAGGTCGGAGATCTGTTCGGCCAGCGCGTCCCC
>CALMAR010000149.1 GCA_937859855.1 uncultured Kineosporia sp. | reverse complement strand
CGGAGGATTCGCCTAGTGGCCTATGGCGCTCGCTTGGAAAGCGGGTTGGGTTAACGCCCTCGCGGGTTCAAATCCCGCATCCTCCGCCACCTCGGCGAACGCGGCCAGAGCCAGCGCGCTGTCGTTCTCACCCCGCCCATTGCTGATCCGCGCCCACCTTGACCACCCGGCCGGGAACAAGGCCCGGAAGTGCGCGCCGACTCCGGTGGAGAAGGGCCGGGACAGTTCTCGCCAGAGCCGTCGCCGGGAGTGTTCGGCCAGCTCAGGGTCGACATCTCCGAACGAGTGCCAGGCCGGTTCGGCAAGTTGTACCGGACAGGTGATGGCGTCGCCCAGCAGCCAGAGAGCCTGCCTCCGGGGAAGACCGGACGTGAGCTCCGGTCGAACAACCACCCGATGTGATCGGAGTGCAGATGTGTGCAGACCACATCGGTGACCTGCTCCGGCCAGACCCCCAGGGCGGACAGAAGCAGGCCGCCGGTCAGCGACATCCCGCCCCGCATCGGCTTGCGCTGCGGCCCGAGACCGGCGTCAGCCAGTATCAGCCGATCACCGGCTCGGATCAGGAAGCAGCCGATCGGCAGAACAGCCGCGCCATGATCAGTGAACAGTTCGGGATGCGCATCGGATGGCACCGTGGCGCTGAAGTGACCCGGGCCGGGCCACGAACGATCCGTCCGCGATGGCCCACACCTCCAGCTCAGTGCCGCGCCGGAGAAGTCGCACAGATCCCTGGTCGGACGGCGTGAGCGGCGTCACGGCCGGCCCTCCGGACCGAACGCTAGGCCGGCCACGGCGGGAGTGCCAGCGCGCAGCCACAGGACCAGGGCCCAGTCCTGGTCGTTGGCCAGCGGGTCAGCGCAGTGAGCCGGCTGCCCGTCCACCGCCGAAGGCATCACGAAAGCACACGATGCGGTGCCGTCGGCGCCGAAGTCGCACAAGTTGGCCCGGAAGATCGCCTCGGCCTGCTGCAGCGTGTCCGGCTCGCTCAACTCATCCGGTAGCTGGGTCAGCGCGACGCCGGTCAGGCAGCTCCAGTAGTGCGGAAAGGTGTCGCCCCACTGCCGCCGGGCCCCGAACCAGTACCCGTCCCAGTGCCGGATCGCAATGTCGTGCAGGCGGACGTGCGGCTGCGGGCCGCCGAACCGGCGCAGCCAGGTCAGGGCCTGGGTGAGCGCGTCGAACAGGTCCTGGCTGGGCGCAAGCGCATGCCCGGCCGCCAGCAGGGACACCAGCGGCGCGGCGATCGACTGCTCGTAGTTCACCTCGTGCGCGGGCAGATCGGTCCCCACCGCGGCGAAGTACCTGGCCGAGTCCAGCAGGCGGGCCCGGAGCTGATCTCCGCTGCCCGGTCCCCGGCGGTCATCCAGTAACTCGGCCACCAGCAGAACGGCCTCGCCCTGGCCGATGGACAGATGCCGGTCGGCGCCCAGCCGGTAGGACGTCTCCAATATGGTCTCGGCCAGCGCGAGGTCGTCGTCATCTGCGAATATGCGGTACTGGGTGGCGAAAAAGTGGGCGTGCCATGGCGAGTCGTAGATCCGTGGCTGCGGTTTCCACTCCTCGTAACTGCCCCGGCGGGGCGTGCCGTCCGGCCGCAGCAGGCAGGACCGGGCGAAGGCGGCGAAACCCCGCAGTGCGTCATCGATCTCGTCGCCCGTCCAGCCTCGCAGCCGGACCTCTTGCAACAGCGACGGCATGGCCAGCCGCTCGGACCCATCCGACCAGTCCGCCCAGCCGTTGCTGGTCTGGGTCAGGCTGGTATGGGTATGGACTGGCAGGAAAGCGTGCCGGCGCAGGTCTGCGCGATGCTGATCGCGATGGCGCTCCAGGATGAACCGCACCCGGGCACTGATCAGCTCGCGAAGCGGCGGGTGGAACAGCACAGCAGTGCGGGCGCCTCCGATCCGGACCTCGGTGACGCCGGGACGGCCGGACGTGAACTGCTCGCGGTGCCCATCCGCGCCGGTAATGGTGATGGCATCCCCGGTCTGCGCGGCCAGCGGCTCGATGGTGGCCGGCGGCTGGGTCGCGGCCAGAAAGCCCTCACGGCCGGGGAACCAGCCGACCTCCCAGCCGACGGTGAGGGTACCGCCGGGTTCGACGATGATCGGCTGCTGACCGCCGAAAGCGTGCGGGCTTCGAGCGTGATCGGTGACCTGCAGCACCAGATGCCCACGCGAGTGACTGTGCAGCAATGAGTTACGCGACTCCACCGAGTAGGCGCCGAGCTGGCCGGCTCGCAGGATCAGTCCCAGCACCGGGCTCTGGCCACCCATCGGCTCGGCCAGGACCCAGGCCCAGGATCCGCCGGTGAACACGTGCGCATGCACGCCGCTGGCCAGCGCGTCGGCCGCGGACACATACAGGTCACGGAACGGGGTATTGATGCCCAGGCTGCCGATCGTGATGGTGTGATCACTCTGGTTGCGCCAGGCGTATCGCTCGACGAGCCGCTCCCCCAGGTCTCGCTCAGCAGATGGCCGGAGGCCGGCGACGGCCGGGTACGAGGCCCGGATCTGGAGTCCGGCCACCGCGACCTGGTTTGGATGCTGCCAGCGCCCGGCGCCGCGATCCGTGATCACGAAGCCGCTTCCCCAGCGGTGCTCTTCGGTGTGCCAGGGCTCCGCGGGAGCTCCCTCACCGAGCAGGAAGGAATGCCCCGGCAGTTGTGGATGCTCGAAAGCCAGCGGCGCTCCGGTGTCTGCGGCGATCAGCACGCGCCCGGTCCCCAGCGGCATCCAGCTACTGGCGGCCACGGCTAGATCGCTTCAGCAGGCACGATGTATGTGCTCCTCAGGTCAGTGGACCTCATCTATCACCGGTCAGACCAGTGACTGACAGCATCGTTGCAACCGCCGCCGTCACGGGTCAAGATGGTGACGTGGAATTCGAGTTCGTGTCAGACCGCCCGGTCCTCGACTTCGTGGCGACGGTGGCCGAGCGCGGCAGCTCCGACGTGGACAAGTTGACTTCAGCGGCTGATCTTCGCAACTGGATTGTGCAATCCGGTGTTCTGCACCGGATGCCCCGGCTCGAGCCGGCCGGTCTGCTGCGGGCCAAGCAGTTCCGCGAGGTCTGCTTCCGGGTGATCTCAGCTCTGATCAACGACGGGCCGATCCGGCCCTCAGATCGCTCCGCGCTCAATCAGATGGCTCAGCAACCACGCCCGGAATTACAACTGAACAGCCGGAACACTGTGGAGCGCAAGGGAACTCTTGATTCCGCATTGGCCGCGCTGGCCGTTGATCTGCTCGGCCTGATCGCCAGCGACGATGTTCGGCGGTTGCACTGGTGCGCCGATCCCGCTTGTACCCGGCCATTCATCGATCGATCGCGCGGCGGCCGGCGGCGGTGGTGTGGCATGCGAGGTTGCGGAGACCGGGCCAAGGCCGCCGCCTATCGAGCCCGCCAGCGCCAAGCCTGACGCGCTTCATCACCACCTCAACCGGTGATGAAGGCCGGCCGGTGATAGTTTCTTCGCATCACCACTTCAACCAGTGACGCGAGGAGACGGCCGATGCGAGTGGGACACTATCTGGCCGCGGCCTTCCCGATCCGGCTGGCCGACGAGGGAGCGCGGGTCGCGCTGGTGCTGCTGGCCCTGGGCCGGCTGAACAGTGCCGCAGCCGGTGGCCTGCTGGTGACCGCGCTGCTGGTGCCGCATGTGGCCGCCGCGCCGCCAGTTGGCCGCTGGGTGGACTCAGCCCGCCAGCCGCGCTGGATCCTGGCCGCCGGTGCGGCTGGTCTGGCCCTGACGCTCGCCGTGGTGGCGTTCGGCCTGGGCCGTGTCCCCACCCTGCTGATGGCTGTGGCCCTGATCGCGGGCGGTTGCTGCGGACCGCTGCTGACCGGCGGCATCACCAGCCAGCTGTCCCTGCTGGTCCCCCCGGCAGCACTGCCCAGAGCCTTCAGTATCGACTCGCTGGCCTACAGCATG
>CALMAR010000148.1 GCA_937859855.1 uncultured Kineosporia sp. | reverse complement strand
GCTATGGCCTCGTGGAACCCGGTCCCGCTCGCCTGGTATGGGGGGGTTGCGGCGGCCGCGGAGCCGCCGCGCTGCAACAGCGCCGCCTTGATGGCGCCGGCAAGGTTCTGGAGTTTGATCAACTCCCGCTCCTGCAGTTCAGGGTTGGCTGCGACGATCCGGGACCGGATGTGGGCGAAGCGGTGACGTTCGGTGAACATCGCGGCGACCGGATCGAAACCGGCAGCCGCGGCGGTCATCAGACCGGCGTCCGGTGGGGCCGCTTCGATTCCCGCCACCCAGTGCCGCTCGAGCTGATGCGAGCCGTCGAACAGCACCTCACGCTTGTCGGCGAAGTGCCGGAAGAAGGTTCGCTTGGTCAGGCCTGCCGCTTCGGCTATCTGCGCGATCGTCGTCTGTTCGTATCCCTGCTCGTGGAAGAGGGTGAGGGCTGCCTCGGCGAGGCGATCCGCGGCACCGGGCTTCCAGCGAGACATGATCGCCAGCATAGTGATGACACCAAGTGACGTGGTGGTATACGGTGATGGCACCAGATGACATCACCGGAAGCTGGAGCGAATGCGCATCTTCGTCACCGGCGCCTCGGGGCACATCGCCTCGGCGCTCATTCCCGAACTCGTCGACAACGGCCATCGGGTCGTGGGTCTGGCCCGCTCGGACGCATCGGCCGAGTCCGTGGCCGCCCTCGGCGCCGAAGTACGTCGTGGCGATCTAGACGACCTCGACGGTCTGAGAGACGCTGCTTCCCAGGTCGACGGCGTCATCCACCTCGCGTTCAAGCACGAGGCGATGCGCACCGGCGGGTTCATGGACGCCGTCGCCGCAGACCTCGACGCCATCCGGGCGATGGGCGAGACACTGATCGGCACGGGCAAACCCTTCGTCACCACCGGTGGCACCCTGATGCTGGCCATGGCCGGGATCACCGGCCGCCCTGGCACCGAGGACGACCAGTCGCCGGGCGGCCCCCGCGTCGACGCGGCGAACTACACCATCGGCCTGGCCCGGCAGGGCGTGCGTTCCTGCGTCGTGCGGCTCGCACCGATGGTCCACAGCGACCTGGACCACCATGGTTTCACCCCGGCGCTGATCGGCTTCGCCCGCGACAGCGGTGTGGCGGCCTACACCGGCGACGGTTCCAACCGCTGGCCCGCGGCCAACACCCACGACGTCGGCACGCTCTACCGCCTGGCCGTGGAGAAGGCCCCCGCCGGCTCGACGCTGCACGGCGTGGGGGACACGGGCATCCCACGAAAAGTGATCGCCGAGACAATCGCCGGCGAACTCGGGATCGAGGCCAAGAGCATCACCGACGACGAAGCCCCGGAATACCTCGGTTTCCTCGCCTCTTTCGCCGGGCTCGACAACCCGACGTCCAACGACAGGACGCGCGCGCTGCTCGACTGGGAACCGGCACACCCCGGTTGGGTCGACGATGTGAAGGCCGGCCACTACTTCACCTGATGCCGTCGACAGTGTCTGTGGAGACTGGGCCGTGAGAGATGAAGGATGCGGCGGCGTGCTCTCGGGCCGCGACGGCCACGGTGCAGATCGCGGTCGCCAGCAGCAGGGTGGGCGGCACCGCGTGCTCGCGGTTCAGCCGGGGCCGGTCGCCGATCCGGGGCAGGACCATCACGGTCTGGGCGTAGGTGCGGCCGTGCAGCTCGGGCCCAGGTGGTGCCGGTCGGCGGCAGTTCACCGCCAGTTCGGCCCGTTGCGCCGCTGGGATGAAGGCGGTCAACCGGTGACCGCGGCGGAGAACGCCTGGTACGCGGAGTCGTTGAACAGCACGAAGATGACGTCGGTCACGGTCGTATCGCACGTGGTCACGGTGGAGACCGCGATCCGGGCGGCGTCGTCGACGGGCCACCGGTAGACGCCGGTGGAGATGGCAGGGAAAGCCACCGTCTTGGCACCCAGCTCGTCCGCCACGGCGAGGCTGTTGCGGTGGCAGTCGGCCAGCAGGCCCGACTTGTCCTTGGTCTTCGCCCAGGTCGGCCCGACCGTGTGAATCACCCACCGAGCGGGCAGGTTTCCGGCGGTGGTGGCCACGGCCTGCCCGGTAGGCAGCCCGTCCGGATACCGGGTGGCCCGGATCTCACGGCACTCCTTGAGAATCTCCGGGCCTCCCCGGCGGTGGATCGCGCCGTCCACGCCGCCACCTCCGAGCATGGTGTGGTTGGCGGCGTTCACCACGGCGTCCACATCCTGCTGGGTGATGTCACCCCGCACCAGACTGATCTGCGGACTCACCGGCCCACCGTAGCCGGACCCGCCATGCCGCTGTCAGCGTGCGGTGCTGCGGCGCGCTCGCCGGCGGGCGGCCCGCATCCGCAGGATGTAGGCGGGGCTGGGAGAAATCCAGCCGACCTGTTCGGCCAGTTCGAGGTCGTCTCGTACGGCATCGTGCTCGGCCACTGCGCCCTCGGCTTGCCCGGCGCGTACAGGTAGCGCAGCAGCCCGCCGACATCGCTGCCCCGGGTGACCTTCCCGATCACGGCTGGCCCCGGATGGATCTGATGCGGATCGGCCGAAAAGGGGACTGATTGTCGCCTTCGTGGCCGCAGGGATGCTCGACATGCGGCCTGCTGCATTGTCGACCTGAGGACTGACGAGCGCTATCAGCCGCTCGAAGCAGGCAAACTGGGCGCATGTCGTGGTTCTCGCCGAAGCTGCCGGTAGCGCAGGACGAGGCAGCCTGGCTGGAGGAGAACGTCGGCTGGATCGTCGGCGAGTTCCCGGCCGTCGAGCTGACCGGCCCCGTGCTGCTGCCGACGCGTGACTGCTTCCCGATCGAGCATCTGCACAGCGAGTCCGGCGCCCGCGCCGTCCTGGACATCGTCGCGACGCGGATGGGCATCGATCCGAGCGGTGTCGACTTCGTCTACACACCCGACGACGACGCCGGCGCCCTGCGGTTCGGTTCGGGTCAGCACCAGGGCATCGCCGGGCACTACGTCGAAGCGGCCGGCCGCCCCGTCATCACGGTCTTCGGCGCCAGGAGCGCCGGGCCGGTGACGCTGGTCGCGACGATCGCGCACGAGCTGGCGCACGTCCGGCTGCTGGGCGAGGTCCGGATCGATCCCGACCGGCGCGACGGCGAACCGTTGACCGACCTGCTGACGGTCTTCCTCGGGCTGGGCATCTTCACCGCCAACGCCGCGCAGGAGTTCACCGTCAGCAACCGCGGCTGGAGCGCGCGGCGGCTGGGCTACATGACCGAGCAGATGTACGGCTACGCCTTCGCCCGCTACGTCATGCACCGCGACGAGCGCGGCGCCGACTGGATCGGCCATCTGGACATCAATCCGCGCACCTACCTGCGCCAGACCATCAAGTTCCTCGACAGCAACCGGTAGCGCTTGGACGACACAGGACCGCGACGGGACGTCGTCCTGGCGTCCCATCACGAGGTTCTGCCGACCGTCGTGCGGCGGCGAGGGTCGGAGGTTCGCGCTTGGCCAGGCCCATCCCGTCGACGATCGGAATACTGCTCCGCGGCCCGAACACCAGCGTGCGACAGCGTTCGACCCGGGCGGCCGCATCCCGACGCAGGTCCGCCGCTGCCACGTCCCAGACCCGATGGGCCACGCGGACGGTAGACACGTCGGCACACGTCCGTGGCAGGCAGCGCGAGCCTTGCTATGGTCGAACGCATGTTCGACGGTGGCTGGCGGGCGGGGCTGACCTCGTCGCAGCGCGCTGCCGCCGATCACGAGCATGCGCCGCTGCTGATCGTCGCCGGGGCGGGTACGGGAAAGACACGGACGTTGACGGCGCGGGTGGCGGCGCTGGTCGAGCGTGGCGTGCGGCCGGAGCGGATCCTGCTGCTGACCTTCACCCGGCGGGCCGCCGAGGAGATGCTGTCCCGGGCGGCCGCCATGTGTTCGCTCACCGAATCACGGGGCGGGTCGCGTGGGCGGTTGGACGGCGGCACGTTCCATGCCGTGGCGCATGGTCTGGTTGTGGCGCACGCGCCGAACCTTGGCTTGGGTGACGGCGTCTCGGTGATCGACCCGGGCGACGCGCGTGACCTGATGGACATGCTGCGCCGCGACCACCAGCTGGCCGACGCGGCGGACCAGGGCACACGGCCCACTCAGCGGGTGCCGCGCGGGGGGACCCTGCTGGACATCTACTCCCGGGCGGTCAACACCGGTCAGCCGGCTCGCACGGTGGTCGACGAGCAGTTCCCGTGGGTCCAGCCGGACGTGGCGAAGATGCTGGAGCTGTTCCGCGCCTACACCCGGCGCAAGCGGGCCTCCGGCCTGCTGGACTTCGACGACCTGCTGCTGCACCTGCGCGCGCTGCTGTCCGATCCGGTGATCGGAGCCGCCATCCGCGACCGCTGGGACCACGTGCTGATCGACGAGTACCAGGACGTCAACGGCATCCAGGCCGACATCGCCGCCCTGCTGCGCCCGGACGGGACCGGCCTGACCGTGGTCGGGGACGACGCCCAGGCCATCTACGGTTTCCGCGGAGCGGACAGCCGTCACCTCGACGAGTTCGCGGGCCGCTACCCGGATGCGGTCACCGTGGTGCTGGAGGACAACTTCCGGGCCCGGCAGCCGCTGCTCGACCTGGCGAACGCGGTCCGCCCCAGCTCGGGCGGGCTGCCTGTGCGGCTGCGGTCGGTGCGTGCGGGGGGACGACGGGCGCGTCTGGTCGAGTGCTACGACTCCGCGACCGAGGCCACCGCCGTGGTGGACACGGTCCTGGCCGATGTCGAGGACGGGCGATCCCTGCGCGACCAGGCGGTCCTGATGCGCGCCGCGCACCACAGCGACCTGCTGGAGGTCGAGCTCACCTCACGCCGGGTCCCGTTCGTGAAGTACGGCGGGTTGAAGTTCCTGGAAGCGGCCCACGTCAAGGACTTCCTCGCCGCGCTGCGGGTGCTGGACAACCCCCGCGACGAACTCGCCTGGTTCCGGCTCTTCCGGCTCCACGACCGCGTCGGGCCCGCCCGCGCCCGCGAACTGCTCGACGTCTGGCGGCCGGCAGAGCCCGGCGCCGACGGACGCAGGGCCGAAGTCGTCGCGCATGCCCCGGCAAGAACTCGGGCCGGCATCGCCTCGACCATGGACGCGCTTGTCGATGCACGGAAAGGTGACAGCCTGCCGGCCCGCGTCCATGCCGTCGTCGAGCTGCTGAGGCCGTTGCTGACCAGCCGCTACGACGACCACCAGGCCCGGCTGAACGACCTGGCCCGGCTGGCCGACTCGGCCGGTGCTGCACGCAGCCTGCACGACTACGCCGTCGGCCTGACCCTCGACCCGCCCGAGGCGACGGGGGACCTGGCCGGGCCACCCCACCGGGACGACGACTACCTCGTCCTGTCCACGGTGCACTCCGCCAAGGGCCTGGAATGGGAATGCGTGCATCTGATCAACGTCGTGGACGGCGCCTTCCCCTCCGACATGGCCCTGGGCCGGCAGGCCGAGGTCGTCGAGGAGGAACGGCTGTTCTACGTCGCCACCACCCGGGCCCGCGACGAGCTGTCCATCTACGTCCCGCTGCGCCAGCCGCACCACCGACGCGCTCGCGACGACCGGCACTCCTACGCCCAGGCCAGCCGCTTCATCACCGCCGAGGCCCGCGCCGTCCTCGACACCATCCCGATGAACCCGCGGCGCACCATCGCCCTGCCAGCAGATGTCGCGGACGTGCGGGTCGCCGTCCCGAGCCTGGACGACCTGTGGTCATGACGCCGACCGCCAGCTGACCCGGCAGGCACCACGGGCGCCGTCAGGTGTTACTGACGGGGAAGACCAGGTGGGTGAACCGGTCTCCCTGGATGCAGAGTGTCGGTCGCCGAGCGGGACGTCCTCCAGCCACATGTCGCCGAAGTACGGGCGGCCCGTGCCCATCACCGCGGCACCAGCGTTGACCTGCGTCTACGTGCAGGTGTCATCAATACACGTTGTGGCCATGATGGGCAGATGCGAATCGCGGTCCTTGCCGACGTGCATGGCAATCTGCCGGCGCTCGAGGCCGTCCTTGCCGAGGTCGATCGCATCGGGGTGGATCGGATCGTTCTGCTGGGAGATATCGCTGGCGGTCCGATGCCGGCGCAGACCCTGGATGTGCTGGCGTCACTCGGGGACAGGGCGGTATGGGTGCACGGCAACGGAGAACGGGAACTGGTCGCCGGGTTCGACGGCGAAGTGGTGACCGGCCCGGCAGGCGACACCGTGGCGGCATGTGTGCCGCTGATCGAGCAGCGGCACCGCGCTCTCATCGCGGATCTGCCGATGACCGTCACCATCGACATCGACGGTCTGGGGCCGACCCTGTTCTGCCACGCAACGCCCCGCCGCGACGACGAGTTCGTCCTGGTCGACTCACCGATTCAGCGGTGGGAACAGGTGCTGCACGGGGTCGCTGAGCAGGTGGTGATCTGCGGGCACACGCACATGCCGTTCGATCGTCTGGTCAACCAGCGACGCGTGATCAACCCCGGCAGCGTCGGCATGGCGTACGGGCCTGCCGGCGCCTACTGGGCACTGTTGGGCCCTACGGTGCAGCTTCGGCGCACGGCGTATGACCTCCACACCGCCGCCGAGCGCATTGCTCGCAGTGGATATCCGGACGCGGCCGGATGGGCTTCCGAATACGTCTTGAACCCGCACGGCGACCTGGCAGCGCTAGAAGCGTTCACCGCGATCATCGCCGAGGACGACGCCGCACAGGCAGAGCAGGACTGACCCAGCCACCAGTCACGACATCCCTTCATCACCTGACAGCCCGCCATCAGAGTCGCACTCGACTGCCGCGATTCGGCCCGATTCATTCGGTGGTGCCTGCGACTTCGTCTCAGGGCGGCATCAATAGCGCAGGTCGGCCTGCAAGGCGTAGTGGTCCGAGGGGTACACGCCATGGACGGCGCCGGCGCCGAGGAGGGCGGCGGCCCGTGGGTGTCCGGCACCTCCACGTCGGGGAGCGGCGGCGAAGATGTAGTCGATTCGGCGGTCCGGCCATAGCAGCTGGCTGGCCCAGGGATTGGCGTTGGACCACGTGTAACCGGCCATGTCCGGGTTGGCCGTCGGCCAGGTGTCGTAGAACGAGAGGCCCGGTACCGGCGCCGCGTTCTGGCCGGTGATCATCCGGATCTCGTCGCTGGCGGGGTCCGCGTTGAAGTCACCGCACACGATCAACGGGATCCGCGGGTCCTGCACGCTGCCGAGGTGAGACAGAAGGGAGCGGATCGCATCCTGCCGTGCTTGGCTCTCATCGAACCACCATGCGTCCATCACGACGCCGTAGATCTGGATCGGTCCTCGTGGTCCACTCACCTCGGCGTACTGAACTCGTAGCTTGCCGAACGTGTAGCTGCACTCCTGGCTGATCGGCCAGCGGGACAGCACGCCAACGCCAGACAGCGCATCGGGGTCTTCCTGCGCTGTCACACCGCTGAAGGCCGTGTACGGCAATGGCAGCTTCTCGGTGAGCCGATCGCACTGACTGTCACGTCGCGATGCCCAGCACTCCGTGAGAACGACGACGTCGGGATCGGCGCCAGCCAGCGTTGTCACTATCGCCGGCTCACGGTCTCGCCACGGGCCGTGCAGACCCCACACATTCCACGTGACCATCCGCACCGACGTGGCGATGATGTCGCCATAGAAGGCAGGAGGGATGTCGAGGCCATCCGGCATGCGCTCATCCTGCCCAGCCCCGGGCACACTGCCAATTGACCGGACACGCTGATCAACAGGTTCGACGGTCGCTTGAACTTCCGGTCGCCCTGCGCGAATCCGGTCACCATCCGGACGCACTCACCTGGCACGCCATCAGGTCAAAGGGCTGCGGAGACAAAGGTTCTAGGCAGTCTGCGATCAGGACGTGGGCCTGGCGGGTGGGCGGGAACGTCTTCACCCCGCCGGGAAACAGTGCCAGCAAAAGCCGATGCAACCGGTTCACGGTCTGGGATCCTGCGACCAGTCTCCAACTAGCCGCAGATAGTGTTGCGGGTGGTAGGTGGTTTCATCGGGAGCCGGGTCACACCGGGGCGTAGGCCAGTTCTACCAGTCCTGAGGTGAAGGCCTTGGTGGAGACCAGCCGCAGCTTGGTGACGTCCGTGAACAGCGCGGCACCCTTACCCTCGGCCACGGGCACGATGCAGACCCGGTATTCATCGACCAACCCGAGCTTGATCAGCGAACGCGCGAACGGCCCGGTGCCGTGGCAAAGAATCGGCCCGCCGGGCTGCGCCTTGAGGGTGGCGATCTCCTCGGCCGTGTCACCCGAGGCGATCGTGGTCTCGGCCCAGGTCGCGTCCTGCGCGGTCAGCGTCCGGGAGAAGACCACCTTGGGTATCTCGTTCATGGGTGCGGCGTTGACCAGCGGGCTGGTCGGCCAGTAGTCGCGGATTCCCATGTAAACGCCCCGGCCCATGATGTGGGTTCCGACCGACCGCAACCGGGCGAGGCCGTACTCCTCCTGCTCCGCGTCATCCTCCAGGGCCATGAAGACGTTCATCGTCTCGGTGCCGGGATCGGCGCTGTAGCCGTCGATCGACATGAAGCAGGAAAGGACGAGCGGCCGCATCGGAGCCTCCTGGTCAGGTGTTCAGCACTGGGCTGAGTCAGAAGTACGGACCGCATGAAGCGTCGGAACTCATCGAAGCTACAGGTGCTGAATCCAATATGACCCGGCGGTGCCGCGGTGCACAGCCAGCACGTGACAGGGTCAGTTCACCGTTCGCCGGCACGTTCGCGCTGGAACCGGCGGCTCCAGTCGTCGTTGATGCTGGTGGCCAGTCTTGCCGTACCTGTCGGGAGCGCTTGGGGAGGTTCGCCACCCAAGTAGGTCACGACTTTCGCCAACGCCGCGGTTGCATCATCGGCGAGATCCTCGTACGTGAGCTTGAGCGGTTGGATGTCGTTGTCGGCGAACCATCGACGCCACCCGTCAGCCTCACCATCCAGGATGCGGATCCGAGTCGCGATCGCGTCGTGGTCGTAGCGCGGCGCCGACGGCTCAGCGAGCCGTTCTCGTTCGGTCCCGTCTGCGTTGCGGTGCCATAAGCCGGTCTGTTCGGCGATCAGCAGCGAGATGGCCTCGGCCAGTCGGTCCGTTCTCGACAGATGGATGAAGTGCTCCACGCCGAGCACCTCTCGGAGCAGTTCGGCCTCCCGGCGGCCAACTCGTGGGTAAAGGGTCGCCAGCCTTGCCAGTGTCGGGGGCATGTCGCTCCACATGATCCGCATCCCGAAACGACCCGATGCCCTGGCGCCGTGGCCGCGCACGGCATCCACGTACCGGTGGTCCCAACCGTCCCGGGGGATCTCGACACCCCACTTAAGGGCGAAGTCGGCAACGGACTCGGTCCGGAAGAAGGAGTCCGGTGCGCCAGCGACACCGCTACGTTTCAGCAGGTCACACAGCAACGTGGAGCCGCTGCGCGGCGAAGCGCACAGTACGTAACCGCCTTTCGAGGTTATCTCCACACCGCCTCCGTCCACAGGCACGGCTCCAGGGTGCCGCACGCAAGACCCCAGCGGCATGAGACGTGCTGAAGAAATCCGCTCTTGCCGCCTTCCGGTCATGGCCGCAGACAGCGTGCGCTGCGGTCATCCGGATTTGCCGCAGATGCGCTCGACCTAGTCGTCGACGGCAGAGCGGACTAGGTTCAGCGCCTCGGTCCGGGTGATCCCGGCTGTGTCGAGCGTCAGGTGCAACCTCTGTCCCAGCTCGACGTCGATCGTGATGTGCGGTAACCGCACGTCGCCGCAGGTCCGGCCCGAGGCTGCCGCTCTGGCAGGCGAACAGGCCGACGGTGGAACGGATGCGACCTCGCCGATCACAGCCCGGTGCCCACCGATCCGGACCCGCTCGGCAGTCGTGTCGCCGTACACGTTCGGGCTGCGACTCCGCTGGTTGAGGGCCGCGCCGACCGCCCCCTCGTAGGTTGCCACGACCAGGTCGCGGTGTCCGCCTTCCGCCTGGGTGACAGTGCTGCGCCCGGACTCCTGGCGCGGATCCGAGGCGGTCGGCGCGAGGTCGGTGACGGTCGGACCTGAGGTCACCGAGAAGCCGGCGGGCAG